>CALVMA010000108.1 GCA_944341655.1 uncultured Clostridia bacterium
TGTTCGTTATTCCCCTGTTCGGTTCAAGAAACGGATAATAATCATAAGAAAGAAACGGAACATCTACCTTTTGCAGAAACGTATCGACGTATTCGGAATAAGGTATCTGCTCGAACTCACTGCCCGAGAACACGGTACCGTAACTCGGCAGAAGATTGATATACGCATCTTTTTTATCGAAACCCAAAGCATTATAGGCATTTACAATGCGGGCGATGCTGTCAAAGTCGGTCATGCGCGGTTCATCCTGCATATGTATCCCTATGCAAGCCGGATGATAAATATAATTTTGCAGACGGGAGGCCATATCCGGAATGTTTGCCTCGTTATAAAGCCATGTATCATAAACAAAATAACCCAAACCGTATTTTTGGCACAAATCAAGCGACTGATATATAGTTTCCGCACTGTCGCCGAACGTTGTGGGGGAAACAGTGATAAAATTTGCGCCGCTCTCTTCCAAGAGGGAAAAATATTCGTCGCTGATATAGTTAGGCAGGCGCTGGCCGTTGATATATGCGCCCTCCGAACGGTACGGCCCCCACCATACGCCGACAGGCATAACATCTTCGCCGCCGATGATGGGATAGGAAACCTTATAGACAGGTTCTGCCGCACGGGATGCTTCCGCCGCGGTTTCGCGCAAGGATGCGTGAGAAATGCCGGCAACGCCGAGTACCGCCACAAGCAAAAATGCAATAAGTTTTTTCATGCTGTTCCTCCTCAAATCAAGTCAGAATCATTCCATTCGTCTTCATATGGGCAATCTTCCGGAATCTCGATATAGTTCCTCTCGTACACCACCGGCAGTCGGTTGGCACTATGGTCTAAATTGCACACGCCGAAATTATCCAACTCAAAAGTGGTTTGCCGCACCGCCTCATCCGAAACATTTTGCGTTTGATCTTTGCCGAACCCGGACGTGCCGCATACCTTTACGCAACCGAGAGGAGTAAATCTCATATCGGCAGAAAACACCATTGTATATCCCGCTTCGTCTGCATATTTGAGATACAGTGCGATATTGCCGTCCACCATTGTGAGAAGAATGTTCACGGCTCTGCCGCGCACGGCTGCCTCATTCCAGATATGATATTTGGCAGGGAGGCGCATGGAAATTTCCGTCTCATCGTACGAAAGAGTGATGCGAGTATAGTCGCCCGTCAATACGGGCGTCCCTCCCTCACTCTCAAAGCGCAGTTCTGCCGTTCCTCTCCCGTAAACATTGCTCTCCGCGGCGCCCATTACAATAGAAAAACTGTCGTTGATGGGCGTCATGAGTTTTCCGTCCGCATAAACCGGGGTGCGCTGCATGGAGAGCAGATCGAACGCCATTTCAAAATTGGAATATTGCCGTACAGTGGAGATGTAGCAGTCGGAAACATTTTTGAAAGAGAGCGCATTATTTTCCGCTTTCAGCCACGTTTCGGAAAAATGCCCTTCCGTTCCGTAAGTATAGAGTGCAGCGGCATTGAAAGCATCGTTTTCAAACGTTTCAAATACATCGTAATTCTCCGGATTTGCGTCAGAATAGGCGGAAACGCGGAACGCGGTGATCTCCGTCTGCGACGATGCGGTCTGCGCAAGGCCGAGATAGCCTTCGGTAGCGACGCCCGCATCGGAAACAGCGAATACGGAATCTCCGTCTACCGCCGCGGAGATCCCGCCGTACGCATCCACCTCGACGTTTACCGTGATTCCTGCGGACAAATCGGACGCGATCGGATACTCTCCCTCCTTTCCTCCGTACGTTGTATAGCCGATTGACGGCTCGCTGCCGCCCGAAATCCAAAGAAAAGAGGAACCCTGCGCCCCGAGCGCGATACCTGCCGTACGCAGACCGAACACCAGACCGAACCGGCCGTCAATTCTATCGAAACAAACGGTGAATGTAGCGGAAAAACATTCTTCGATCCCGTAGTCGAGAAGATTATAGATGCGGGTACGGCTTACCGCACGGGTATTGCCCGTTGACTCGGCGGAAAATACGATCTTCCCTTCCGAAGCAGATACTCCGTCCGTTGTGTACCATGTGCCGCCGGAAAGTTCCTGCGCATAGTTACTCTCCGTTACCACATCGGCAGCCGAGATTCCGGCAGAAACACACACAAACGCAGTTCCGACCAAAAGCAATGTATGCAAAAGCAACAGTGACAGCGCTAACCATCTTTTCATTTTTATTCCCGCCTTTATACAAGATTGGCATCGACCAGATAGTCGTCCCAATTATTGTTATGCTGCTGTTTTACATCTTCCCACACTTCATTTGCAGACTTTCTGTCGTATTCGTAATAGGCGGTAAAATCCGCCACATAGTCGTAAATGGAATAAGTTGTTACCTTTGCTACTGTAAATACCTTGCTGGTGTTGGGATAGAAAGAGAAAACGGGCGTACTTTCGCGCACGAATTCAGACTGCTGTTTCTGCCAATCCGTCCAGGCAGACGTATCTTCCTGTGCATCGGCGAGAGTATAGGGAGAACTCAGCCCCGTAGCGGCCGTATAGATAGCGATGCCCTCATCCGAACAGCAGAATTCGATGAATTTTTTGGCACCCTCTTTTGCCACGGCATATTCGGGAATAATGAACGCGTCTTCATTCAGGTTGGAATACATAAGATTGCGCGCTTCGAACACGCGCGCGGCGTCCTCGGCGGAAACGTTGTAGCCCGTTCCTTGCAGAGGAATACTTTCCGCTGAATCGGCTGCGTCCACCGCATCGATGAGAGCCGACAGTTCCGCATCGGCCGTGCCGCCGTTTTCGCCGCGGACGGAGTCGCAATGACTGACGATACTGCTGATCACGGGCGTTTTCATCATGGCGTAGTGCTGCTTATCGGAAGACGCCGACATTTCATTCATCAGCCAGGACCCGTTTGCCATCATCACCGCACCGCCGTTCAGATATGTTGTTTGCGCCGGCGTAAAGCGCAGGTCGTTGCTGCCGTTATACACCGTTTCGGGCGTAAGTATGGACGCAAGAACTTTCAGTGCCTCATATCTGCCGTCATCCGCAAGCATGATCTCTTTGGAGGGACTGTTCCCCTCCGCGTCGGTGAGCGCCAAATAATTGTTGCGGTAATAATTCAGCCCGTCATACTGTGCCTGCCACACGGCGGCAACGGTAAACCAATAGCCTCCGCCTTCGAAATGAATGCTCGGCGTATATCCGTCCTCCCGGAGCAGCAAAACCAGCTGAAACAATTCCTCCGTTGTTTTAGGCACGGGATATGCGGCAGTGCCGATCACATCGGTATCATAGACGATGCCGCAAACCCCACCGCCGTAAGGCAGCGCATAACAGGTGCCGTCTTGCTGCAAAATACTTTCCAGCACGGAGGGCGAAAGTTTTTCTGAGATAGGTTTGCTTTCCCCTTCGACGGTCGTTTCAAGGATACCGCCGAGCGGCTCTGCATAGGCGGTGAGCACATCGTTGTTGAGTGCCGTCTGCGGGAACATATACAGATCGACCGGATCATACCGCTCGCCCAAGCCGAAAGTAGTGGTAATGTAATCTGCCTGCGACTGGCTGTCGTCGATAATGACGTTGTATTCGGGATATTTTTCCTCGAAACGGGCTTCCAGATCGGACAAAAACTGTGACCCGAGACCGCGGCGGCAATACAGAATTTCGATGTCTGTAGCGGTGCCGCCGCTCGTTGCCGTACAAGCAGCCGCCGGCACGATGCTCATCGCAATAAAACCGCATACGAGTGACCGGAATAATTTTTTAAACTTCATATGTGGATAATCCTCCTCAAAAATCAATCTTTCAGCGCGCCGAACGAAATGTTGTTCGTAAGCATATTGCTGAACAGCGAAAAGATCACGATCGGCGGCACCGCCGCGATTGCATACGCGGCGTAGAGAATATCCAACCGAACTTCGTAGATCATATTGCTTTCAAACATATAGATTCCGCTTGCCAGCGTTGGCAGCTTGCTTAAATAGATCAGCGCAGACGAATAATCGTTCCAGCAGGCAATCCAATTCATAATGAACAGCGCACCGAATACATTGAAAACTTGCGGAAACATTACGAGAAAAAATACCTTGGTATGCCCGGCGCCGTCGATATACGCCGCCTCTGCATAGTTCCAAGACAGACATTCAAATGCGGCAAAGAAAAACAAAAAATACGAATTAACGCCCGAAAAAGCCGCCAACACCTGCGTATATGAATTGAGAAGCCCTAAATCGTGATACAGTTTGTACATACTGCCCGACGAACCGTAGATGGGCAGTGTGATGACGATCAGAACGATCACGTGTATATATTTCAGTACTCTGTAACGAAATTTGGAAACAACGTAAGCGAGCATGCACGAACTCAGGCAAGTGAACAGCGCATTGAAAACAGAAAAATATATACTGTTAAAAAGCATCGACGCAAAATTGCTTCTGCCTACGCGCAGCATGGAAAATACGTCAATGTAGTTTTGAAACTGCGGAGCAAACCGCAGGCCGAACGGATCGAGCACGATCTCGTCATGCGTTTTCAGCCCGGAGAGAAATACCCATAAAAATATGCACAGATACGATGCCGCCACGGTCACAAAAATCAGCCAGGCAACGGCGAACACGATGCGCTGCCCAACGCTTCTTTTTTCTAAAATCTTCATTCCGCAACCTCAGTAACTGACATCTGCATTCAGGCGGTCTGTAATCTTTTTCACGACCAGCGCGAGCACCACCGCGACCGCGGTAATCATTACTCCCACGGCCGAAAGGTAATACAGCGAATTGGAACGGATATTCCCGCCCGTTTCATATACTTGCAGATACATCCAGCAGTTAAGCGTCATGGTGCCAGAATCGCCGCGCGTGAGCAGAAACACGTTGCCCGTTGAACCGAAAACGCCGACGACAAGCAGCAAAAGTTTCATGGCGAAAGTCGGCCAAACCAAAGGCAGGATGATCTGCCATGCCTCGCGGAACCAGCCCACGCCATCCAATTCGGCCGCTTCGAGCACGGATTGAGAGATGCGCGAAAGCGTGCCGCCCCAAATAATCATGTCTCCGGGGATAGACAGCCATATCAGATTGAGGAACACGAACAGATTGGCAAAACGGCTGTCTGACAGCAGCGACGGCACATACGGTAGATTCATGATGTTCTGCACCAGTTTGGCGATCGGCCCATCTACGCCGACCACGTTCACATAAAAAGTAGTTACGATCGTGCCCGCAAGTACAGACGGCAAAAAGAACAATGCGCGGATCACCTTGTACCCTAAAATTCTTTTATATAGAAAGTACGAAACGAGAAACCCGATCGGAAACAGAAGCAACAACACTCCGAACGTAATAAAAGTATTGCGGAGAGATATCCCGATCTCAGAAGTAGGCTCGGTAAATTCCCCGAAAAAACGCGTAAAATTCGCCAGCGTAAAATAGACATCGCCGTTGCCGCGAACACGCTGAAAGGCCATCAAAAAAGATTGTGCGTTTACAAACACATAAAATATCAGAAAATTAAGCAGCGGCAGCGTGCAAAAAGCGATCACGAAGAGAATTTTCTTCATTTCGCTCTTTGAGCGAATACGGTTTCTGCCGTTTCGGGCGGCATTGCTCTGTAATGTCATTCGATCAGTCCTCTTTTTTGGCTTTCAGCATTCGTATTGCAACGGCAATCCCCGCAGCGGCCGGCAGCAGAAACGCCACCGATATACCGCCGTTGCAGCCGCCGGAATTCCCTCCGTCTGCCGGGGGCGCGGCATCTCTTTCCCATCCGGCAACCAAAGTGATGCCGTCACAAACGATACTCTCGAAATCGTACAGTTCATCGCCGAGATACCAACCGGTAAACGTATATCCTTCGCGCGACGGATCTTCCGGGCGCGCCACTTTATAATCGCCCCCGTCGACGACCACCCTGCCGTTCTCCTGCCCGTTCCCGTATTCAAACACAACGGTGTAAGCCGTAAGCCGAATATACGTGACGCCTTCGAACGTGAGCGAGAGTGCGGTAAGAGTGCCCCTCTTATCGTTGTCGAGCAAGAGTTCAAAAGATGCGAGGATCTGGTAATCCTGTTCCTGCCCGTCCTGCACAAACTTATCGCCGAGCACGATCGTTTTACCGCTCGCGCTGTCGTAATAGGTGCCGTAATATACAGAGGGATCTTCCACCGTTTCGTACGCCCAATCGGCGACGAGAACAATATCCTGCTGTACGGCTTGCTCAAAGTCGTACACGCTGCCGTCAAGCATCCATGCAATGAGCCGATATCCCGTAGGAGTCATATCGATCGGCTCGATAACGCTGCCCTTTGCATACATCGCTTTTTCTTCGAGATCGTTAAACTGCCACGTCACAATCACATGGTCCGTTTTTACATAATCGGCAGACAGATCAAATTCAAGAATTTCTGTGGGCCGGTAAACGTAAAGTATGTTTTCAGAGAAAGCGTAACTGTCATATACCGGACACACTTCCGAAAGATCGGCACTGCCGTCTTCGTACACGCTGATGCTGACGCCGCTTTCATTCACATACAATCCGTAATATCCGGCAGGATCGTCTGCCTGCTTATACACGGCCGTCAGTATCACATCGCCGCTCAACTGCGCGGAGAAGTCAAACGCGTTCTCCTCTTCGTCCTGCCAGCCGACGAACATTTCCCCTTCCGGCGCCTCGGGAACATAGAACAAACCTTCCGCCGTCATACCCGCATACACCGTTTGTTCGGTGCTCGTGTCCGCATTCTCTTGGAAAGTGATCGTCTGCTCCTGCGTGACTGCCACATAATCGATAAGTATATACGCATTGTCGACATCGTCATAAAAATTGTGTACCAGCGGGTCAATCAGCAAAGCCGCGCCGATCTGAATGCCGGATACCATGCCGTCCACAGAAATTTTTTCGAGGTCTTCGCCTGCGATCACAATGTTTGTCCATTCATCCTGTTCCACTTCCGCGGGGATCATGTAACCCGTTTCCGCCGTGCCGAGCTGCCCCGCTCCGTAAATGCGCACGCCGCCTTCGCCCGTATAATATACAGGCCTCGGCGAAAGATGCGCATATATACGCACCGTAATGGCGGAAACTTCTTCTATATCGACCGGCTGTGAAAACGATATATAGTTGGCCGAAGCATTCACGGCCCATGTATGAAATCCCATGCGCAGCGCACGCCCCGTAGAGGCGCCCGCATCGCTTACGACTCTGAACCCGTAATTGTTCACGAGATCGGGAGAACCGTATTCGGCAAAATTTTTATAACCGTACGCCTCCGTGAGCGTTCCCTCTTCCAACTCCGCAGTTGCATCGGCAAGTTTTGTAAGCCCGAGTTCCTCGGGAGTAACGGGACTCTCCGCAGGGGGATCCGGTTCCGGGTCTACCGGCACCTCTTCATCGGAAAGGACGTAAGAAACGCTGTCTACGCACACCGATCCGAATTTCTCGTTGTACACTTCGTAGAAGAGCATCACTCCTACCTGGTAGCCCGCGATCTTCCCGTCCGCGCCGGCAAGCGCCTGCGCCTCGTCTTGATTGAGAGTGAGATCCACCCACTGCCGCTGCGCGGTGCCGAGCGGTATGCGGTACCCCTCGCTGCTCAATCCCGTCTGTCCGAGACCGTAAAAGACAAAGCCGCCCATATCGTCATAACCAAAATCGTCCTCAGCCATGTCGATATATACACGGAACGTCAGGCTCTCCACGCGGTTTGCCTCGATCGGCTCGTCAAACCGCACTCCGTTGTAATATTGGTAGCCGGCCGGGAATGTTTCGTACTTTGCCGCAAAACCGTCTTCCGAGCCGGCCGTATTTTCGATTACCGGCTGGCTGTTGCCTTTCTGCGCCAAACCGTAAGTAGAGCTCATATACGCCATGTCCTGCCCCATTACGCTCGTGAGGGTAGAACTTTCCCACGAGGGCGTTCCGCTAAAATCTTCGGCCACGCCGGGTTCGTCAATATCAACCGGAGGCACCTCTTCGTCGGAAAGGACGTAGGAAACGCTGTCTACGGATACCGATCCGAATTTATCGATGTACACTCCGTCGAAGAGCATCACGCCTACCTGGTAGCCGGCGATTTTCCCGTCTGCGCCGGAAAGCGTCTGCGCCGCGTCTTGATCGAGAGTGAGATCCACCCACTGCCGCTGCGCGGTACCGAGCGGTATGCAGTACCCCTCGCTGCTCGATCCCGTCTGCCCGAGACCGTAAAAGACAAAGCCGCCCATACCGGAATAATTAAAATCGTCCGTGTTCATGTCGATATATACGCGGAACGTCAGGCTTTCCACGCGGCTTGCATCGATCGCCTCGTCAAACCGCACCCCGTTGTAATATTGGTAGCCGTTCGGGAATGTTTCGTACTTCGCCGCAAAACCGTCTTCCGAGCCGGCCGTATTTTCAATTGCGGGCTGGCTGTTGCCTTTCTGCCCCAAACCGTAAGTCTCGATCATATACACCATATCTTCTCCCATCACGCTCGTGAGGGTAGAGTTTTCCCATACGGGCGTTCCGCTGAAATCTTCGGCCACAACCGGAACGGCGGACCCGTCTTCCGATTGCGCAAAGGCGGAAAATATCCCTGCCGATACAGCGGCAACGACCAACGCGATACACGCCAAAAAACAAGCCATCCATTTTTTTGCTTTCATTACTTATTCCTCCTTACTGAAAGCATAAAGTGCTATTCTAAATTTATTTTAGCATAATCTCAGAGGCATTTCAATATACAAAACTGACTAATTTATAGCACAAAAATCAACTTCGATTGAATGAATGAAACAATCACTGGCAGGAAATATTTCTATCCGCAGAAAAAATATAAATAAATCATTTTACAAATATATAACTTTTTAGTATAATAAACAAAAAACTCTTAAAAGCAGGAAATTATTGAACACTCAAAAATGGAAATTTTGGAAAAAAATAGCACAAATCATCACAAACTGAACGATTATACGACGATTCTGTCGTCAGACATTGAAAGAGCCGAAGATAACATTTCCGTTTTGTTCTATTATGGGATGTTATATAATTCATTCAATGAATCGTTTACGCCGATAGAAGAATCGGAAAAGTATAAAACGCCTCCTTTTTGCGTGTATTCAAAACTCTATTTTGTAACGAATGGTTCTTATATATTAAAAATAAAAGATCGCCCGTTAAAAATGGAACGAGGCGATATGGTTCTTATTCCCGCAGGAACAAAAGCCGAATTTTTTTCTTGCAATGAAATATTTGAACACTACTATCTGCATTTCAATGTTTTTTACAGAAATGAAAATATCCTGAATAATTTCTTTACCGATATAAACAGCAACTACATCGTGCATTTTGATTCAAACAATGATCTTTCTGCACATTTCAATAATTTGCTTGATTATGCCAAACAGGAAAGAGATCAGAATCCTGTATTTGAATTTCTTATCAAATCTGAATTGATGCAAATCCTTTCGTCGTATATCCGCAAGGCGAACCTTTATCATTGTTATACGCGGCAAAATTCCCGCGATATCGTTGCCAGCATTACAAATTATGTGACAGAAAACATTCAAAATAACATTACGTTGCAGCAATTGGCGAATTATGTGAATATGGAACCCCACTATTTTGTAAGATGTTTTAAGCAAAAAACAGGCTACACCCCTCTCAAATATGTGAATCATCGTAAAATTGAAATTGCGCGAGGGATGCTTGAACACAGCAATCTGCCGATAACACGTATATCGGAAGCCATTGGATTTATCGACAACAACTATTTTACAAGAGTTTTCAAAAAATATATAGGAATCAGCCCTTCTCAATATCGCAAAATCAAACATTGACATTTTCGTTACGCGGGCCGGCACTTCATTTCCGCCGCAATACGAATCCAAAAACCAACGCTCATCGAATAATTTTTTTAAAATTTGTAAACAAATAACTTTTTGCCTTAAATTATATATAAAGTTCTACCGCAAAAGCGACCTCACTGGAATAGCAGCGCAGTTTATGGCGTCCGACATAGAAGGTATTTTCTGCATTATAAAAGCAAAGGGGCTGATCGGCTTGTTCGCCGTCAGTCCCTTTTTCCGTACGTTTGTTATCCGTATAGTTGTAATAAATCTGTATTTTATCGTCGTACAGCACGACTCTTTTCACAAGTTCACGTATCATCTGTTTCGGGTTCTTCTTTATCGCTGCCCGTATATACCGGATGATATCCTCCCGTTTCATGCTCGCTTTTTCTTTCGCGTTCTCCTTTATGATCTTTATTTCTATCTCTTCCAGCCGCGCCTCCAACTTCGTCAGCCTGCTTTTCGTCGACGACGTTACTATCCCTTTTTCCATAGCGTCCATGATATTGTCTATCGCACGCTGCGTTTCTTTCTGTTCCCGTTCCAGGATATGCAAAACAGAATTTTCCGCCATCCGCGTTTCATGCCTCTGTATGATCTTTTCCGCCAAATCGAATACCGTCGTCGTATCGCAGAATACGTTTAACGTCGTGTCGATCACGATCTGTTCGAGAACATCCTTTCGGATCGGTGTCTTCCCGCAGTTTCCGCCCGACTTCCGTGTAAAGCATTTATAGTACCGCACCACCGCTCCGCTCTTCGACGTGCCGCTGTCGGACGTCATGGACTTCCCGCACAGCCCGCAGAATACTTTGAACTTTAAGAGGTATTCTTCCGGCGAATCGTGCTTGCCGTATCGGTTTTCTTCGCTCTTCCGTTTCACGATTTCAAACACATCATCGGGCACTATGGCGGGAAAGATGTTCGTATATACCTCTCCGTTATGCCGCAATATCCCGTGATACCGTTCGTTGCTTAACATATTATGTACGGTATTCTTTTTGAACGGTACTCCGTGATACAATATCCCTTTTTCCGTCAACGTCGTTATTATATCCTTTACGAACACTCCCGCCGCATACTGCGCATAGATATACCGCACCACTTCCGCTTCATGTTCGTCGATCACTACTTTCTTGTTTACGACTTTATACCCGTACAGGACCCGCCCTCCGGTATAATTCCCTTTCAGCCTCGTTTCACGCATTCCGCGCAACACTTTCTGCGACAGTTCCGCCGAATAGTATTCCGCCATGCCTTCCAGCAAACTTTCCAGAATTATCCCCTCCGGCGTATCGGGGATATTCTCCATAGCGGACAGCAACTTTACTCCGTTGTCCCGCAGCGTCTTCTTGTGCATCGCCATCTCGTACTTGTTGCGGGAGAAACGGTCTAATTTGTAAACCAGCACATAATCCCAACCCTGTTTCGCGCTGTCTTTGAGCATCCTCTGGAAATCCGTTCTATTATCGTTCGTGCCCGTCATCGCCCGGTCGATATACGTATCGAGAATTAAGATATTGTTCCGCTGCGCGTATTCGTTGCAGACGTGCACCTGTCCTTCGATAGACTGCTCCGTCTGCCGCTCGCTGCTGTACCTCGCGTAGATCACCGCTGTTTTCATTGCTTTATCTCCTTTTCTTTTTTCTTATACTGTAAAATCAATCAGTGCAGTTTTTCTGCACCATTTTTAATTTTTTTATATTTTTTCAACTCCTTTGCCTCCGGCTTGGCTTTCGGCAACGAAAAAACATCGGAAAAGGACGCAGCAGTCAAAGAACCACGAAAAATCATTGCGTGAAAGTTCTCTTGTCCCCTACTCCTCGGTGATGATTTTCCGCTTTGACGGCCAGGAGTTTTCCGATACCCGAAACAACGAAAGCCAAGCCTTTGCTTTCTTTTTTCCCTTTTGTTTCCGTTCTGTTACGCATTTCTTTACTTTTTACTGCTCACGTTCCGACGGAACTTCGTTGTATAATGGAGCCCTGACCAGAAAATCAACGGAATTTGAGGTCGAAACCATAGGCATACCGAAACTGAGCAATATCCCGAACGCAAGGAATAAGGCCGAAGCTAATCCGGATGTAAAATACGGCATAAAAACGGAACCGGCAGGCCGGAATGCGCGGGCAAGCCGCCGAGCGGTTCAGCGGCGGCGCCCGCTCCGACTGCCCCGCTTTTCCGTGTTTCAATCGGGCTTTCGGGCTATGGGACGTGTGCGGTCTGCGGCGCGCGCCAGCGCGCCGCACTTGTATCAAGATAAGCACACGTCCCATAGCCACTACCGTAACTCTTCCGTAAATCAAGGGTATATCCG
>CALVMA010000109.1 GCA_944341655.1 uncultured Clostridia bacterium
GCGGAAGAACCCGCACAGGAAGCGGCAGAGCCCGCGCTTGCGGAAGAACCCGCACAGGAAGCGGAGCAGCCCGCACCCGCGGAGGAACCCGCACAGGAAGCGGAAGAACCCGCACTTGCGGAGGAACCCGCACAGGAAGCGGCAGAGCCCGCGCCCGCGGAAGAAGAGATGCAGCCGCTTTCCGCGGCGGCGGAGGCCGCCGAAGAGGAAGCGGTCACCGCGGAAGAGGAAGAAGAGGAGGAAGAGGCGCCCGAGTCATTTGAAGAAGAGGACGAAGAAGAGGCGGACATGGTTTTGCCGGACGCCGATCTGGGGTTCAAGAAAGTCCTGGTGCGGTATATTTACAGCTTTATGGCGCGGCTGATCCAATCGTCTGCGGAAATAAAGGCGCGTTACGGCGAGATCAAGGACGAAGTGAGCGCGTACAAGGGCGTAAAATCCAATGTCAGTTGGAAGCAGGAGCGCATTTACAAAGGCAGGCGGACGATCGCGTACATACTGTTCAAGGGCAAGAAACTTTGCGTGGCGTTTGCGCTCGATCCTGCGGCGTACAGCGAAACGAAGTACCGCGGGATTGACATGTCGAATATCAAGCGTTTTGCCAAGACGCCGATGCTGTTGAAGATCACGTCCGCACGGAAATTGCGTTATGCGAAGCATTTGCTTGCCGAAGCGTGTGCGGCGGCGGGCGCCGAACGGGGAGAAGTCATGCACAAGGAGTTTTTGCTCCCGTACCGTACGACTCCCGAGCTGATCGGCGAAAATCTCGTCAAAGTTTTAACGAGCGGGGAGATGGGCGAGCACGTGCAGGTAGAGGAAGCGGATATTTCCGCGCTGATCCGAGACAAGATCTCCATGCGCGAGGCGCGCACCGCTCTGACGGACGAAGTGGCGGCGATGCTGGTCGAAGAGATCGATGAGCCGCAGGAAGAGAGCGCGGCGGCGCAAACGGCGGTCGAAGAGGCGGAAGCGGAAACGGATGCCGAAAGCGCGCCGCAGGCGGCGGAGAAAAAGCCGTCCCCCGCGGCGGTACGCGTGCAGGCGGTCGGGAAGAAGAGGCGCGGCATCGTCAACATCGATTCGCTCTCGCGCGCGTTTGCGCCCAACGATCTGGTGAATTTGGCGACTCTTCGCGCAAAGGGGATTTTAAACCCGAAGGCGGACGGCGTCAAAGTGTTGGCGCGCGGCGTGCTGGATAAGCCGCTGACCGTAGAGGCGGACGATTTTTCCATGGACGCGGTCAAAATGATCCTGCTCACGGGCGGCAAAGTGCGCCGCATCCGTTTGCAGAAGTAAAAAAGTCTTGCGGGCGCACGGCAGTAATGCCGTACGCCCGCAAAAGTAAAGAAGTTTTATCGGCGCACGGCAGTAATGCCGTGCGCCCGCAAAAAGCAGTACCGCGCGGCTTTGTGCCGCGCGGTACTGCTTGATCGGTGAAAATTCCACGGCGCCGTCCGCAAATCAAATTGCGGACGGCGCCGTTATAAAAACTTTTTTCGGTATTTCGGGTAAAAATTTTATAAAAATGCGGGCAAGTCAATCCTTATTTTTTCGCAACTGTTCGCGGCGGTGCGCTTTGGCCTGCTGTTTGCGTATGGTTTCGGCGGCGTTCACGCCGGCGATGATGCGGGTGACGTCCACGGGGTTTCCGTCGTCGTCTTCGGGCAGAACGGGGATATAGCGTTTTTTTCCGAAGCCGCGGGCGAACCGTTTTTCGAAGTATTCTGCGAGGATATTGACGAAGATGCTCCAGAGCAGGAAGGGAATGGAAATGACCGCCATGACGAGGGAAAAGGGGTTAAAGTTCTGCACGGCGGAGAGCACGAGCCCGAGTGTGACGCAGGAGCAGACGAGCTGGGCGGCATATTTAGCCATTTTGACGAACCGAAGAAGGGCGGGCCTGGGTTTGTCCATCAGGTTGACGCGGTAGCTGACGAAGGTGATGAGGACGGAGAGGGCGAGGGCGGCGGCGATCAGGCAAAGGAGCACGATGCCGAGCGCGTTGAAGAAGGTGCGGTAATAGTAGACGGCGTAGACGGTGTAAAGGGCGTACCCACCCAGAAATATGCAGCTTAGGACGAACCTGGATTTTTTGATTTTTCTCTTGAAACTCATTTTGACCTCATATTCTGGGAATACTATACACATTTTTTTCGGGTTTGGCAAATCATTTTGTAAAAAAAGAGTGCGGGCGGCAATTTTTTTCAAAAAATGGGGGATTTTTCGCCAAAATCTGGCGTAAGCGGCCGTATAAATAAGTTTGCATTTTGGAAATGTGTGTGCTATAATGAAAGAACAAACGTTTTACGACAGATTCAGATAAAAGGATGGAAGAACTCTTTTATTGCGGGGAATATTTTTCGCCGGAAGCGACGCTGGAGTGCGGGCAGACTTTTCGTTACGGGCGAGAGGAAGAAGGATATTTTGTGCGAGCGGGGGAGCGGGCCTGTCTGCTGACGTCTATGGAAGGCGGGGTGCGGATACGGTGCGAAAGGGAGGACGCGGCATATTTTGCGCGGTATTTCGATCTTTCGCGAAACTACTCGGAAATTTTTTCGCGGGCGCAAAGCTCGGGCGAGGCATACCTTGCGGAGGCGGCCGTTTACGGGAAGGGGATACGCATACTCAACCAGGAAGCGGAAGAGATGTTATTTTCCTTTCTGCTTTCGCAGAACAACAATATCCCGCGCATCCGCATGCTTCTGACGAAGCTGTGCGAGGCGTTGGGGGAGCGCAGAGAATTTCTGGGCCGCGGATATTTTACGTTTCCGAAAACGGTGCGGCTGGCGGAGCAGAGCGAAGATTTTTACAGGCGTCTGGGGTTCGGGTACCGTGCGGGCTATGTGATAAAGACGGCGCGGGCGGTTGCGGAAGGAGGCCTTTGCGGAGCGGAAGGCATGGAAACGGAGGCTTTGCGGGAAAAACTTCTTTCGTTCAGCGGCGTAGGGCGCAAGGTAGCCGACTGTATTTTGCTGTTCGGTTTTCACCGGACGGACGCGTTTCCCGTGGATGTATGGACGGAGCGTGTTTATAGGGAGCGGTTAGGCGGGACGCTGAAATGCCGGGAGGGGATCGCGAAGGAGCTTTCGGAGCGGTTCGGGCAGGACAGCGGATATTTTCAGCAATATCTTTTTTATTTTGAACGGGAAGGTAGGTAACAATGGCACAAATCACCATCGAAGAGAAGATCTGCAAGGGTTGCGGGCTGTGTGCGGACGCGTGCCCGAAGAAAGTGATATCTTTGAGCGAGCACCGTATGAACGCGAACGGATATTTTGTGGCGGAGACGGTCAATCCGCAAAACTGTATCGGTTGTGCGTTTTGCGCGATCATGTGTCCCGATTGCGCGATCACAGTGGAGAAATGATCGGGGCGCGAATATATCGGAAAAAGAGGAAGAAAAATGTCTAAGATCTTATTACACGGAACGGAGGCGATCTGCGAAGGTGCGATCCGCAACGGATGCCGCGCGTTTTTCGGGTATCCGATCACGCCGCAGAACGAAGTTCCGGAATACATGTCGGTGAAAATGCCGCAGATCGGCGGCGTATTCGTGCAGGCGGAGTCGGAAGTGGCCGCCATCAACATGGTTTACGGAGCGGCGGGCGCGGGAGTGCGCGCCATGACCAGTTCGTCCAGTCCCGGCGTCAGCCTGAAGCAGGAGGGCATTTCCTATATTGCCTGCGCGCGCATACCCTGTGTTGTCGTCAACATCATGCGTGCGGGCCCCGGTCTGGGCGGGATCTTGCCCGCGCAGGGGGATTATTTCCAGGCGACCAAAGGCGGCGGGCACGGCGATTATCATCTGATCGTGCTGGCGCCCTGTTCGGTGCAGGAGGCGTGCGATCTGACCTATCGTGCGTTCGATCTTTCGGACAAATACCGCGTGCCTGCCATGATCCTTGCCGACGGAATGATCGGCCAGCTCATGGAGCCGGTGGAGCTTCCGCCCATGCGCAATCTTTCGGAGATCCCCGAAAAGGAATGGGCGACGAGCGGGCATTACGGCAAAGACAGGCGCATTCTCAACTCGCTGATCATCAAGCCGGAAGAGCTGGAACCGCACGTCAACGAACTGCAAAAGACGTACGATGCGATCTACGCCGCCGAGCGGCGTTTCGAAGAATACAGGACGGAGGATGCCGAGATCGTTTTGACGGCGTACGGCACGGTGGCGCGCATCGTCAAGAGTGCGGTCAACGAGCTGCGCAGGCAGGGGATCAAGGCGGGCTGTATCCGTCCGATCACGCTGTATCCTTTCCCCGACGATGCGTATGCGAAATGTGCGTCGCGCGCATGCACGAAGGCCTTTTTGTCGGTGGAGCTGTCGCTCGGGCAGATGATCGAGGACGTGCGGCTGGCGGTCAACGGCAAAGCCCCCGTATATTTCTACGGGCGGACGGGCGGCAACGTTCCCGACGAATCGGAGATCATCGCGGCGGCGAAAGACGCGCTGCATAAGGCGGAGGCGGCAAGATGAAAGTATTCGAAAAGACAAAAATGCTGACGGATGCGCATCTGCATTATTGTCCCGGCTGTACGCACGGCATCGTGCATCGGCTGGTTGCGGAGAGCATCGAGGAATTGGGATTGCAGGAAAAATGTATCGGCATCGCCCCTGTGGGCTGCGCCGTGTTCGCGTACGATTATTTTAACTGCGACATGCAGGAAGCGGCGCACGGCCGCGCTCCCGCCGTTGCGACGGGGATCAAGCGCTGTCTGCCCGACCGCACGGTGTTCGTGTACCAGGGCGACGGGGATCTCGCGTCCATCGGCATGGCGGAAACGGTGCACGCGGCGGCAAGAGGCGAAAACATCACGATCATTTTCATCAACAACAGCATCTACGGCATGACGGGCGGTCAGATGGCGCCCACCACGCTCATCGGTCAGAAGGCGACTACCTGCCAGAACGGCCGCGATCCTGCGGTCAACGGCTATCCGATCCGCGTCTGCGAACTTCTTTCCACGCTGGATGCGCCTTACTACATCGAGCGCGTGTCCACACACGACGTCAAACATGTTCTGGCGGCGAAAAAAGCCATCAAAAAGGCGCTGAAATTCCAGTCGGAAGGCAGGGGATACACATTTATCGAGGTGCTCGTTTCCTGCCCTACAAACTGGCATATGCGGCCGACAGAGGCGCTCCGGTTCATGGGAGAGGAATGTACCAAGACGTTCCCGCTCGGCGTGTACAGGGATAAATCGGAGGGGAAAGCATGATCCGTATTTTGTTGGCTGGCCAGGGAGGCCAGGGTGTTCTCAGCGCAGGCAGGTTTTTGGCGGAGAGCGGACTGCATGAGGGAAAAGAGGTTTCCTATCTTCCCGCGTACGGCCCGGAAATGCGCGGCGGTACGGCGAACTGTTCGGTGATCATTTCGCAGGAAGAGATCGCGTCCCCGCTCTGCAACGTTCCCGATGTGCTCATTGCCATGAACGCGCCCAGTTTTCATAAATTTGCGCCGCGCGTGAAGAGCGGCGGCATCATCATCGTGAACGGTTCCATTTCGGATTCCTATGCGGGCAGGGACGACGTAAAAGTATACGACGTGCCGATGAACGACCTCGCCATGGAGGCGGGCGACATCCGTTCGGCAAACATGATCGCTTTGGGCGTGCTGGTGGCGGCGACGTCCGCCGTGCAGGAAAAGAGCATCGTAAATTGCCTGCACGAGAAGTTCGTCGGCAAACCGCACGTGTGCGAAGTCAACGAGGCGGCGTTCCGCGCAGGAATGTCCCAGGCCGCGAAAGGGTAAGCGCGGTTTTTCAAAAGCGCGGCAGGGGAGAAAAATATCTGCGTAGATAAATTGTCAACCAAAGTGCAGCACTTGATAAAATTTCATGGAATAAATACTGTTGCGCTTAATAGTACAATTCACCGTATAAAGGGAGCGGCGGCTGTCAAAGACAGCCGCCGCTCGTGCGATAATATATATTAAGGGGGAAAATAGAGTAGGCTCGATCGGTAATTCCCGATCCGGCGCCGCTGTATCGTACGCGGCATTTCGCCGTACGTGCGAAGGACGCCGAGAGAATCATGCTCTGTCCCTTGCCCGTTTGCCGACCACAGTCGGCGAAAGCTGTCCTTTCGGATCCCGACGGGCAACCATTTTAAAGCAATTTACCGCTGACCGCCGAAATTTTCGGTTTTCATTCCGTAAACGGGAGTGCCGCGCAAACGCAACATTCCGCGGTACCGCCGCGGCGTCCTCTGTCGTTGCGTCAAATCCCCGCGCGGTTTTCGGGGCAGAGAGGATAAGCAGCCCGCAGGGCAAAAGCACTGCGGGCAGATTACAATCGTATTCAGTTTTCAGAGACTTTGTAAGACATCGTTTCGTAAAATTCCATAATCGGCGCGGGCACATCACACCTGCAGCGCGTTCCGCTCGCCCGCAAAAAAGGAAACCTTATCTTATTTTACCGTCCCCATCCTAAAATCGTACATCGGACCGCCCTCCTGTCAAGCAAGTTTTCTCAAGTCAGATCTGTACATAACAGTACCTCCCTTGTGTCCGGCATGAACTCCCGCTGCACCAGTTTGCTTCGGCCGCTCTTTTCCGTTAAGCCTGCGTGTGATATTGGTGCCGCACGGTTGCTCCGCTTTGCCGCTTCCCGATCGAAATTTCCTTACCTTTCTCTTTACCCTCGCGCCGATCTTCCTTGTGCACATTTCCCGGTGGAAACCGACGCAAATTATTTTGTCTTTGGAGGAAAGCAGGTTCGCGTGCCGTCCATTTGAGTTGTACCGCGGGAAAATTTAGGAGATTTTTTCCCTTTGGTCACCCTTATTATACCACAGGTTTGCCGTTTGTCAAGAGGTTTTTGAAAAATATTTTTATATTTTTGAAAGTTATCATCTTGAAGTGGTAATTTTTCACACAATTTTGCCAAACGATCATAAACATCACAAAAAGGGTAAGGGGCGAAAACGCGGAGGTAAATCGAAAAAGTGCGGCGCGGGAACGGACGGGAATGCACGAGCCGCCGCGCTTTTTTAGCGCGGCGGCTTGAAATGCGGGCGCGCCGTGAAAGGCACGATGCTCGCGTCGGGCTTTGCCCGAAAAGCGCCGTTTCCGAGAGCGGCGGAAGCTTGTGCGGCGGCAAAAGATGTCTGCACGGGGGGGGCGGAATGTTTTAATGGAGAGTATCGAAGAGGATATTATAGACGGGTTTTGCGAGGGAGAGGGCGGAATCGCCGAGTTTTTCGAAGAGGGCGGGGTGAAATCTTTGCAGGGTCTGGCGGACGGCGAAGAGGTCGCAGCCGGAGGCCTGCGCGGTGCGGAAGACGGAGTCGAGGCGGTTTTGGAGTTTTGTTTCGGCGGCGCGCAGGACATGCGGGGGCGTGACGGCGGACCGGGCGACTTCCTCGGCGGAGCCGGGGCGGCTGGCGTCGGCGACCTGGGCGCGGGCGCGGATCGTGAAGCGGAGGACGGGGACGCCCGCCTCGTCGGTGACGTGCTGTGTTTTTTTGGTCACCTTGGTTTTGAGGTTATTGGTCACCGTTTGGCCGGTTTCGGTGACGGAAATATCGCCGTAGGCGAAATCGGTGTCCGTGCCGGCGAGGTTGAAAGCAAGCGTCTGTTCGGCGTCGAGACGGCCGACGGCGCGTCCCTGAGAAAAGAGGACGGTGGAGGAGGCGTCGAACACGTCCGAGCCCGTATTTTGCGTTTGGTCGGCGCTTTGGGAAGAATTTTCCTGAGCGGGCTGGTTTTGAGAGCCGTCCTCGGCCTCTTTTTTTATGCTCAAAAGGGGCAAAAAGCCGCTGTTGCCGGGCGCGTAGTAACTTTTGGCGAATTCGCGCAGGTTGTTGACGCTGACCAGGCCGGTTTTCTGGGCTTCGGAGGAAAGGACTTTTTCGATGGCGGCGTAGGTTATGTCGCCGACGGGCGACTGTGCGCCGAGGGCGTCCTCGGCGCGGCCGTCGCAGACGGCGACGAGGCAATAGTCCTCCACGAACTGGCTGCGCAGGAAATAATCCAACGCGCGGAAGACGTTGTTTTCGGCGGTTTTCATGCCGAGCAGGATGAGGCGGCAATGCACGAGCGTCGGATACCAGCCTGTTTTGAGGTTGAGCTCGGCGATGGCTTCGCCGACCGTCTGCGCGCCGCGGACGGATACGTTGCCCGCTTTGGCGTTGCTTCCCGATTCGGGCACGGCGATCTGAGCGGTTATGTCGAGGGTGCCGTTTTCGCCCGCGTCGATGCCTATGGCGGTCACGATCGAAGTTTTCTGAATATCGATCAGGCCGAAGTCGTTGGAGAAAAAGAGCAGCAGCAGAGCTGCCGCAAAAAACGCAAAGATGCGTGCGGCGATTTTATTTTTTGTCAAGGCGGACTCCTTTTGGCGCGCGTTTTCCGCGCGCAGGGATTTTCAAAAGCCATGCCGAAACGGGCAAAACGAGGGAAAAAAGCGCGAACACGTACCAGACGGTTTGCGTCATAAAGGTCTGGATCTCGAGGTAAGACTGATGGAAGATGCTCGTGACCGCCAGCAAAGCGGCGTTGACGGCGAGCGCGGGGAAGATCGGCGGGCAGCCTATGGCTTGCGCGGCGCAGAAGGTGCTCATCTGCAGGGGGATGCAGAGGGCGAACAGGAGGACGAGGGCGAGCGCAAACACGAAATACAGGTCTACGCGGCCGAGGGACGTGGAAGAGGTGGCGTACTTGGAAATGTGAGCGAGCGCGTTTTGCTGCAAGATCGCGGTATCGGCGAAGATCCCGTAAAAGAGGGCGAGGAAGAGCATGCCGGCGGCGGCGCCGACGGCGTAAGCGGAGATGATTTTGGCGGTGCTTTTGCGTTCGGGTCGGAAATTTCCGAGGAAGAAGAGCATATAGGGCGCCGTGCCGAACCAGGACAAACTTTCGGTGCCGCCGCGCAGAATGGTCTGCATACCAGTTCCGCCGACGGGCAAAAGGGCGGAGAGCCGGCTTTCGGGCAGGGCCATGAACATGAGCACGGGGAAGCACACCAAAAAGACGGGAAACGCGAGGTCGGCGGCGCGGCCGATGCTGCGCAGCCCTTTTGTGCAGGCGTACAGGCAGACGGCGAAGAAGGGAACGAAGCTCAAAAAGGAGGGCACGTTTTCATAGAGCACCTGCAGGACGAAGCCGTGCTGTTCGAGAATGGGTAAAACGGCGGAAAAGGCGAAATAAAGCGCAAAGATCATATAGACGATGCGCGCGGCGAGCGTTCCGAGCTTTTGCTGCAAAAGGCCGAAGAAAGTGGTGTCGGTTTTTTTTGCGAGCAAAGCGAGCAGAAAAATGACGGCGCCTTCGGCGGCGTAATTGACGAGAGCGGACAGGACGAGGTCGTGGCCTGCGCGGAAAGCGAGCGTTGCGGGGTAGACGAGCATTCTCGTAACGGGCAGGACGGCGGCGAACAAAAAGCAGATTTGGCGTACGCTGAGATCTTTCATGATTCCTCCTTTTGGCGCCGCAAGCGGGTGCGGTTTGCGGGTTTGAATACTTTCGGCCGTTCCCGAAGCGACCACAGGTCGGCTTTGTAAACGGCGTCGCGCAGATCGCGCGCGATGAGCGGGGAAAAGGGCGCGAGGAGCGGTGTGCCCCAGCTGTCGCCGGACACGAGGTAATAGGCGAGTGCTCCCGTGAGCAGTACGATGCCGTACGTTCCGATGCTTCCCGCCGCAACGATGTAAGCGAGGCGCAGTACGGACAGGGTGCCCGTCAGGTCGGGTACGGTATAGGCGGAAATTCCCGAAAGGGCAATGATGATGATGGCGGGGGAAGACACGATGCCTGCTTTGACGGCGGTATCGCCGAGCACGAGCGCGCCGATGACGGAGAGGGCGAGCGCGACGTATTTGGGCATGCGTATGCTTGCCTCGATGAGCACTTCGAGAATGACGAGCAGCAAGAACATTTCCAGACTCGGAGAGAGCGGAATGCCGCGAATGCCGCCCGAAATGGTCATCAGCAATCCGAGCGGGATCATCTGCAGTTTAAACAGCTGGGCGGCGACGTAGATCGCGGGCAGGAAAAGGGATACCATGACAGCCGTCAGCCGCAAAATGCGGCTGACGGTCGCGCGGGCGGGGGACACGTAATAGTCCTGCGCGCTCTGAAAATCTTCGGCAAGCATATAGGGCAAAGTCAGGGCAATGGGGGAGCCGTCCACAAGGATCCCGATGCGGCCTTCCAGCATTTTGGCGCAGAAGATGTCCGGTTTTTCGGTCGTGCCCGCCTGTTTGAACACGGAGAGCGGCCTGTCGGAAAGAAACTGCGCGATATACGAGGAATCGGGTACGCCGTCGATCTGTACGGCCGCAATGCGCGCACAAGCCTTGCGGACAAGTTTTTCGTCGGCGATCCCCTTCAGATAGGCGATGCAGACCACCGTCGCGCTCTGTTTGCCGATGCTCATCGTTTCAAAGCGCAAGGCGGGGGTTTTCAGGCGTTTTCGGATGAGCCCCATGCTCGTCTTGACGTCCTCGATGAACCCTTCACGCGGCCCTTTGACGGTAATGGCCGTCTGCGGCTCCATGACGGCGCGCTGCGCCGTTTTTTTCGTGCCGAGAACGATGCCGCCGCGTATGCCGTCGATGAAGAGGGCGGGGTTCCCCGCCAGGATCTCCGCGGCGGCGGTTTCCGCATCGTCCGCTTCCTTTGTTTCGGGGAACAGCAAGGTTTCTGCGGCACGTTCGCGCGTTTTCGGTGCCTCCGCAAGCGCGAGCGGCTGCGCGGCAAGCCTGCCGAACAGCTCTTTATCGGTGATCCCGTCGGCATATACGGCCGCACACAGCACGCCGTCGCGGGTGCGGAAACGATGCACGAAAATATCCTCCGCTTGCAGGATCTCTTTCAGTGCGGTTACGTTTTTTTCTGCGTTTGCGCCCAAAAGGCGCCGTTTGTCTTTCTTTTCCACAATCGCATTGTGTGCAACCGAAGGCAAAATATTCCTTTTTTGCGATCGTATGCCCGCCGCGCCTCTCCCAAAGCCTTTCACCGTGCCGTCCTTAAAGCCGCTCGGCTGTTCGCCGCGCGCCCTTAAATCCGTCCGTTTACCGTGTTGACCGCGCAACCGTGCGCAAGCCCTGCAGCCGTCCATTGTGTCGCCTATAAAGCCGCCCGTCTGTTTACCGTGTCGCTCTTAAAGCCGTCCGCATTAAATGAATTGTCAAACTAAGTGCAACACTTTATGAGATTTTGTTGGAACAAATCTTG
>CALVMA010000110.1 GCA_944341655.1 uncultured Clostridia bacterium
CGCAGGAATTTTACCTGAAAACGCCGGAAGAAATGTCTGCGCTTTTCGCGTATGTGCCGGAAGCGATATCCAACACATTGGTGATCGCGCAAAAGTGCAGCGAGGAGCCTTGTTTTGATCTGAAAGACAACGGCGATCCGATCAAGGACAAGTCGTTGATCCCCGGGTACACGCCGGACGACGGTTCCGATCCGAAAGATTATCTGACAAAGCTGACCTGGGAGGGGTTGAAGCGGCGTTACGGTGAGATCACGGAGGCGGTAAAAAAGCGTGCGGATTACGAACTCGGCATCATACTCGGCATGGGGTTTGCGGAATACTATCTGATCGTCATGGATTTTATCCAATGGTCGAAAGCGCGCGGCATACCGGTAGGGCCGGGGCGTGGGAGCGGTGCGGCGAGCATCGTGGCGTATGCGATCGGGATCACGGACATCGATCCGCTGAAATACGATTTGTTCTTTGAGCGTTTTCTCAACCCCGACCGCGTGACGATGCCGGATTTCGACGTGGATTTTTGTAACGAACGGCGGCCGGAGACGATCGAATACGTGCGAAAAAAATATCATCCCGAAAACGTTGCGCAGATCGTGACGTTCGGTACATTGGCGTCGAAAGCGGCGATCAAAGATGTCGGCAGGGTGTTGCGCGTGCCGTATTCGGAGACGGACAGGGTGACCAAGCTGATGGACGGCAAATCCACGATCAGCGAGCTTTTGGGCTGGAACATTGCGGGGCTGAAAGAGAAAGCGGCGAAAGAGCAAGACGAAGAAAAGCGCATCGAGCTGGAAAAAAAGATCGATGAGCAGGAAAAGAAACGCAACAATGACTTTATCGAGCTCTACGAAACGGACGAACAGCTTCGCCGCGTTATCGACATGGCGCTGAAACTGGAGGGCATGCCGCGCAATACGTCCATGCACGCGGCGGGCGTCGTGATCTGCCGCAAACCGATTGCCGACAACGTTCCGCTTTCCAGAAACGGCGAAGACGTGACCACGCAGTTCAATATGAAAGAGGTGGAATCCATCGGAATGCTGAAGATGGACTTCCTTGCCCTGACAACGCTTACGGATATCAAGAAAGCCTGCGATTATATTCTCGAAGATACGGGCCGCGTCATCGATTGGGATGAGATCGGTTACGACAACAAAGAAGCATACGACCTGATATCGGAAGGCGATACGGACGCTGTGTTCCAACTCGAACAAGGCGGCATGAAAAAGTTCATGAAAGAGCTCAAACCCGGTTGTCTTGAAGATATTATCGCAGGAGTTGCACTGTACCGTCCTGGCCCGATGGCATATATTCCGACGTATATCGAGAACAAATTGAATCCCTCCAAAGTGAAATACGATACGCCGCTTTTGGAGCATATTCTGAAAGTCACGTACGGGGTGATCGTGTACCAGGAGCAGGTTATGCAGATCTTCCAGGATCTTGCGGGGTTCTCTTTGGGACAGGCAGATCTTGTGCGCCGTGCGATGGGGAAAAAGAACAAAGCGGAATTGATGGCGCAGAAAGACAAATTTATTTTCGGCAACATCAAGGACGGAGGGAACATAGAGGGAGCGGTCAGCCGCGGTATCCCGAAAGAAGTTGCGGCAAAAATTTTCGGGGACATGGAAAGTTTCGCAAGTTACGCATTCAACAAGGCGCATGCGACTTGTTATGCGGTGCTCGCTTACCGTACGGCATATCTGAAAAGGTTTTATCCAAAAGAATTTTTGGCGGCGATCCTGAACAACCGGATCGATAAGATCGACGAAGTTTCCAAATACATCGTATATCTGAAAGAAAAAAACATACTCGTATTGCAGCCGGACGTCAACAAGAGCAAGACATATTTTTCCGTCCAAGGGAACGGCGTGCGGTTCGGTTTGAGTGCGTTGAAAGGGGTAGGCGTCAATGCAACGCAGTCGATCATACAAGAGCGCGAACAAAACGGCGACTTTAAAAATTTCCCGGATTTTGTTTTCCGCTGTGCGTCTTTTTTGAACAAAAGGATGCTGGAAGGGTTGATCTGCGCGGGAGGCTTTGACTGTTTCGGAGTAAATCGGGCGCAGCTTTTGCTCGTTTACGAGAGCGTGCTCGACCGCGCCAACAAGATATCCAAGCAAAAACAGAGCATGCAGATGAGCCTTTTCGGGGATATCATCGAGGAAGACAACACCGAGATCGAGTATCCCGACGTCCCCGAAATGGAGACAAACGAAAAGCTTGCCAAAGAAAAAGCCGTTCTGGGTGTTTACGTCAGCGGACACCCCTTTGAAAAATTTGTGTCCGAGTTTAAAGATTGCTCGTTTTCGTGCCTGAAACTGCAAAACTTTGAAGAAGATGAGGAAGGGCATAAAACGTATCCGGAATTGACGGACGGCGCACAGGTCACGATGGGCGGGATCATCGGATCCTATAAAAAGATCAATACCAGATCGGGGTCGACGATGGCATTCATATCCGTTGAGGATCTGTACGGAAGCATCGAATGCGTCGCCTTTCCGAATGTGTATGACCGAATAAAGTCGCTTGTCGTGGCAGACAAGGTCGTGCGCCTGACGGGAAAAATGCAGCTGGACGAAGAGAAGGTCCCCGTCATCATTTTGGATAAGATGCAAGAGCATACGGCGGAAAACGCGCAGCCGTCCGCGGCCGAACATCAAGCGCCGAAAGTCAAAGAACATGCTCTTTGGCTGAATGCCAGTGCTTTGACGGAAGAAGAGTTCGATGACTTTGTTTCCCTCTTTGAGCATTACGGCAACGGGGAAGCGACGGTTAAAATCAAACGCGGAACAAAATGCTATCGCATGGACCGCGTAAACGATTGCAGGGGGCTTCGCGAAGAATTATACCTTTATTTATCGGAAAAAGACATTGTTCAGGTATAAATTATCGTTGAGATTGACAAAAAATGTTAGAAATTCAAACAAACGAACATAGTTTTTATGTCTTGCAAAAAACGTTTTAAATTTTGAGAGCGATTTGTTATAATAAAATCGCAGTCGGATAAATTAATAATGCAAGAGGTTGCTTGTTTGGAGGATTGTTATGAAGAGAATCGGTGTATTGACGAGCGGCGGTGACGCGCCCGGCATGAACGCATGTATCCGTGCGGTCGTAAGGACGGCAAAATATTTCGGAATGGAGATTTACGGCATCCGTCAGGGTTATGCGGGGCTGATCAATAACGATATGGTCGAAATGGAAATGCGCAGCGTTTCCGATATCGTCCAGCGCGGCGGCACAATGCTGCGTACGGCCCGCTGTGTGGAGATGTACACGGTGGAAGGGCAGAAGCAGGCGGTAAAAACGCTGAACGATCACGGGATCGAAGGGCTGGTCGTGATCGGCGGGGACGGATCGTTCCGCGGCGCAAAATGTTTGAGCGAAGAGTACGGTATCCCTACGATCGGAATTCCCGGCACGATCGACAACGACCTGGAATACACGGATTATACGTTGGGTTTCGATACTTCGGTCAATACCTGCCTGGATATCATCAATAAATTGAGGGACACCATGACGTCGCACGAGCGTATCAGCGTTGTGGAAGTTATGGGACGGCGTTGCGGCGATATTGCGCTGTATTCCGGCATAGCGAGCGGCGCCGAAATCATTATCGTGCCCGAGATTGCCTATGACATGGAAGATGTCGTTTTGCGTATCAACCGCAGCCGTGCGAACGGTAAACACAGCAATATTATCGTGCTTGCGGAAGGTGTTTCTACCGCGGACGAGTTTTCGAAAAAACTGCAGGCAATGACGACGTATTCCGTTCGCGGAACGACGATCGGCCATGTTCAGCGCGGCGGTTCTCCTTCCATGGCGGACAGGATGCTCGCTGCTCAGTTCGGCAACAAGGCAGTCCGTTTGTTGAAAGACGGCGTCGGAAACCGTGTGGTCGGGATCCGCAGAAACGAAATAATAGACATGGATATCATAGAAGCCGTAAGCATGAAGAAAAAATTCAATTATGAGTTGTATGAAACCCTTCAGATGATTTCAATGTAAAAATATAAAAAGCACCCGCGGATTTTTCATTCGCCGCGGGTGCTTTTTTTGTAAGAACAAAACAGCGGGTATTTTTTTATGCGGAGTATTTTCGGGCAACATATCGGTGTCCGCCGCCGTTATTTGATACAAGCCGCCGCCTTGCAAATTATCTTGCAAGGCGGGCGGGGGGCAATGTCTCAAATCCTTGCAGGGCATAGCGACATAAAAGTAACGCTGGGAATATACACGCATACAAGTACACAGTTTCGGAAAAGCGAATACGGCAAATTCCGCATAGAACCGTAAAAAACAAGAAAAAGCACCTTAAAAAGGTGCTTTTTTGGCGC
>CALVMA010000111.1 GCA_944341655.1 uncultured Clostridia bacterium
ATAAAGGCGGCGCCGTGCGCAAACATTGCGGACGGTGCCGTCGTTTATGCGTCTTTGTCCGCCGCAACGGCATGGACGATCCTTTCGGCTATGCAAAACATGCCCCGATCGTTGGGGTGTTTCGCCACTCCGTCATGCCAAAATTCGCCCAATGCCTTACAGTCTGCCCGATCGCCCAGATCGCCGATCGGGATATAACGATAGCCCGATTGCTCCGCCACCGCGCGGATCGGCGCGTCGAACGTTTCGTAGCGCCAGAACAAACTCGCCACATACACGCGGCAATGGTCGTTTTTAAAATATTCGATCATCTTCGCGAAAGAGCGGGCATACAGCTTTTCGCCGCCCGCTGCACTTGCTTTTTCCCTGTCTGAATTTTCTCCGATCCGTACCACGATGATATCCGCATCGAAGCGTTTGCCTTCGCCGTACTGCTCCAACACGGAAAAGTCGTCAAAGCGGCGCTCCCAATCCACCGCATGCACGATGCAGTACGCGACAGGACCGTACTTTTTTTCCAAACCCTGCACGGTCAGATGCACGTAGTCCTTTTCTTTGCAACTCGCCGCCATACCGCAATCGCGAAGCCAGCCGATCCCCTCTTTGACGCCGTGGCGGGTAATCGAATTGCCCACAAATAACACCTTTAATGCCGCGTCCTGTTTCGGAAAAACTTCGACGATGCGGAATGTATCCGATTGTCCCTCGGCCTTGACCGAGTTTTTTTCAAAATCCTCATTATCCATCCCTGTTTCCCGCTCCGAAACCGCCCTGTCAGCGCGACATGACGTCCATGACTTCCCTCTCGAATTCGACCGTATGAGGCGCTCCCGAACCGCCGAAAGTATCCGAATTGTGCATATAAACCGCAGTATAACCGAGCGCGGGGTCCACCCAAAAATGCGTGCCGTATGCACCGCTCCAACCGAACGAGCCGGGCGACAGCGGCTGCGCCGCACTCTTTGCGCTCACGCAGCGCACGCCGTAACCCCAGTTGAAATATTCGTCGACGCCCGCCGTTCCCGGCGGCACCTGCGGCAGAGCCATTTCCCTGACAGAATTTTCGTCCAGAATTTTTCCGCGGCCGTAATACGCCGCAAGCAGCTCCCGCGCAAAACGGCAGTAGTCTTCCGTCGAGGCGATCAGCCCCGCACCGCCGCCCGTATATCCTTCCGGGAACTCTGCAAAATTGTGTTTCAGCCCTACTGCCTGCAGTACGCCGTCTTCGCTGCGGTATGTGAGAACGCATTGTCCCGCGCCGTAATCGCTTAAACGATAAGACGCCGTAGCCATTCCCAAAGGCTGAAAGATCCGCTCTTTTACAAACCTCTCGTACGGCATGCCCGACACGATCTCCACAATGCGCGCCGCCACATCGAACGCAAACACGGGGCTGTAAAACTGTGCCGTTCCCGGTTCAAATTCCAGATGCGTGTGCGCATACCCTTCCGCCGCTTCTTTGAGCGTCATTTTGCTGCGCGGACAAAATAACGCAAACTCCGCATCCCCCGTGGCTCCGCAGCCCAAACCCGAAGTATGCGTGAGAAGATGCTTCACGAGCATCGTATTTTTTGCCGAGCCGACGCTCTCTATGCCGCGCTCCGTCTTTTTGCCCAGCTGTATATCCGCAAACCCCGGTATGAATTCACGCACGGGCGATCGCATATCCAAAAAGCCGTCCCGTACGCAGAGCAATACCGATACCGCCGTTACGGGTTTCGTCATCGAAGCAAGGCGGTAAACGCTGTTCTTTGTGATCGGGATCGCCTTTCCCCTGTCGGCAAAGCCGACATCTTCACGGAAAAGCACTTCCTTTTCCGTGACCACCGCCGCACTGAAAAACGTACGTTCCCCGCTCGGTACCGTCATCACGTCCGTAAAGGACGTGGGAAGAGATCCGTCCTCCCGTATCCCGTCGGTGCGTACCCCGTATCCTTCCATGACGCCGCGGACGTATTCCCCGTTCGCGTCCTTTCCGATACGGCCCACCGCCGTCACTTCCACCTCCTTCGGCGCCAGCGTCCTGAGCGTGATGCCCGTATTCGGCACACACCCGCCCACCGACGTCTTCATTCCGCCGATCGTGCAGAGCATTCCCTTTTCCGGATAAAAATCGATGCGCTTGATGATATCCGCAAGAATCGTTCCCGCTATCGTTACTTTCTTCATACCGCCCCCGCGCTTCGCCCTTCTATCCCTTCGCTATGATGCGTATCGCCTGCTCTATGGCAAAATTCTTCGCGCCGATCTCCACGCCCTCTCGCCCGAACGTCGAAAACCGTACTTCGATGTGTACGTTGTTGTTGTCCGCGTTCACGTAGGAAGAGATCGCCCGCAGGTATTTTTCTCCGAACGGCAATCTGTCCTTGGAAACCAGGATCAAATCGAAATCCAGCATCTCGAAAAGGCTCTTCAATACGTTCGCCGCTACCCTGGCCGTGCCGTCGACCACTTCGCAGCAGAGCGAATCCCCCTCTTCGTATGCCTGCGCCACGTCCTGCGCCGTGATCTCTTCGGGCAATTTTCCGATCGAACACGGCATGCCCTCCCGGATCCCATCCTTCACCGCTTCCATGATGCGGTACAGCGAACAGACCTGATAAAAATATTTTCTCTGCCCGCCTTTGTCCAGCAAGTTCGACTGGTGCAGACAATCCACCAAAAAGAGCCCGATCTCGCCGTTTAAACCGTTCTTGCCTTCGTAGAGCTTTCCGTCCAGGAACATCGCGCCGCCGATCCCGTCGCCCAACTGAATGTAGACGGTATCGTTGATGATATCCTTGCATTCCCCGTCGCTCTTTTCCGCCAAAAGCGCAAAACGTATGTCGTTTTTTATAAAAACGGGAACGCCGAATTCGTCATGAAAAACGGATTTCAGATTCTGTCCGTGATACGTTTCAAAAAACGGCGCATAAATGATCTCGCCCGTGTGCGTGTTCACTTTGCCCGGCGCAGAAATACAGATGCAGACCAACCGCCTTTCGGAAAATTTTTCCCGCACGATGTCGCTCATCTTCTTCAAAAGCCGATCCAGCCGCGCGTCCGAATACGGGCCGTCGATCGCCTCTTTGTATGAATATACCACCTCACGGTTCAGCGAATAGAGGTTGACTTCCACAAACGCGGAAAACATGACCACCATGACCATCCCGTATTCGGGATTGATGTTCAAAAGAATGGGCCGCCTGCCGACCGACGTGATTTCCGCATCCGTCTTCAGCAAAAGCCCCTCCTGCACCATCTCGTCGATGATCGTGACAACGCCCGTATTGCTCAGTTTGATCGTCTTTGCAAGATCGCTGTTCGACATGCTCTGCTTGCTCAATACCGTCAGGATCAGTTCCCGATTCATGCTCCGCAACAAACTCTGCTTTCCGCCCAATAATTTCATGTTCACCTCGTTTTCCCGCCTTGCCCCGGGATCTCTCTTCTCGCCGCGCGCCCGCCGCCGAAATTTTGCGGCCGCGCCGTCGCTCTCATACATCCGACGCGGCGTCCGCCACGTTGCCGCTCCAACGGTTTCCGTCCTTGTCGACGACAAGCAAATACCAGTGTGTCGCCCCCTGCGGGATCTTTACGCTGACGCTGTCCCCGCATATCGCCGCGCCCTGCTCTTCCCATTTCCAACGATAGGCGCTCCCGACCGACTTCGTATAGACAAGAATCGCCTTCCCTATTCCGGAAGACCGAACCTTTGCCCGGATTTCTCCCTCCCGTACGGTCACCGCCCCGATCCTCGCCGCAGAAACGTCTTCGCCTTTGACCGCCGCTTTCGCAAACGCAAAGATCTCCGGCCTTTCCGCACCGCTCTGCTGGTCGTGAACCAACGACGGATACAGGGACAAAACGGGCGGATCTTTGAACAGGCCGACCGTTTCCGTCCAAAGCCGTTGATCGAAACATACGTCGTCCGCACCGCGGATCAGCAGCGTCGGCGCCGCGATGTTCGGTATGCAGAGGCTCGGATCCAGCCGTTCCGCCCACGCCGCAAAATTTTTCTCGCCCATCTTTTCCGCCGAAAGCCCCTCTTTTTTCCAGAATTCGTCCCGATAAAGATACGCCGACGTGTACGACACGCTGCAAAACGCAAACTGATCGCAATTTCCCGCCGCAAGGAAGGAAACGTACCCGCCCCAGGATATCCCGGCGATCCCGATCTTTGCCGCGTCTACAAAATCCAGCCCCGCCAACAGCTTCCGCGCCAGAACCGCGCTCGCCGCACTGTGGTAAGACCACGTATCTTCCGTCTTTTCATTCATTTGGTCGAACGAACCGTAACCCACGGGCCCGCCCGCCGCATTCAGAGCCGCGTCTTGCCCGTCCGCGTATTTTTGCGCGTTGATATCTATGGCGATCGCCGCAAAGCCGCGCTCTGCCCACGCCGACGCCCAAACGTGCTCCGCCTTTCCGTTTCCCCCGTGCACCAGCACGACGCCCGGAACCTTTCCGCCCTCTCCCTTTTCGGGCAGGGCAAGATACGCAAACGTTTCGCACTCCTCCCCTCTGTACGGGATACTGCCGTAAAAAACGGGGAAAACATTGCCCGCAAGCCCTGCCTTTCTCTCTTTCGCCAGATAAAAACCCCGATAATATTGCTCGATTTTTTCCGCATCAAACAGCTGCCTTTCCGCCATTCGTCCTGCCCTCCGTCCGCGTTTTCAAGCCTATTGCGTGCCCGCGCCGTATTCCAACGCCACACAGCTCCTCGCGGGAACCGTAAGCCAAAAGACGCCTTTTTGCGCAACAAGACGCCCGCGCCGCTCCCCTCGGCTGTCCTCGATCAGACAGCAGCTTTTCACAGCGGCATCTACACCGATCTTTTGATCTTTCCCCAGAAAATTCGTCAGAAACTGTATCTTTCTTCCGTCCCCGTATTCGTATTTGTGCGTGACGACGGAAGGAAAATCATGCTCGCCGCCGTAGTAGATGCTTTCCCGATACCTTCCGCAAAACACTTTTTCCGGCTTGCACATCTTGCCGTACGTCAGCGCTTCCCTGCCGTAATGCCTGCGCCAATCGCTCAGATGCCCGATGAACCGCCCGACACCTTCCTGATCGGGCTCTTTGACCGTCCACGGCGTACACCAGTCCCAATGGATCTTGCCGCCCTCTTTCAGCACCACCGTCAACATGTCGCCCTGCGAGAACGAATGCGCCAGACGATAATACAGATTGTCGGGATATTTTTCAAAGTCCACGATCACCCAGGACGTGTTCTGATTTCCCATAAAATTGTTCACATACTCGTGAAACAAAAAATTGTACGCGGATACGGGCGTGCCCACAAAATACCCGATATTATGCCTGGAATCGTTGAAACGCAGGTCGTTGACAAAACATTCCGCCGCGTCCGCCTCACACCCGATCAGCACTTTCTTTTCCTTGCCGTGCCTTTTCAGAACTTCCTGCATACGCGCAAAAATGCCGCGCATCGCCTCGTTCTGCCATTTCCCCGGACAGCGCGGATGCCCGTGCTCCCCCGAATAACAGGGATATGTGCTGCCGCCTAAATTCTGATCGAAAAACTGAACGTAATCCACGTCGCTGTTTTCCACGATCTTTTCCAGCTCGTCCGCCGCGATCCGTTTCGTCTCTTCGCAGGCGGGACACATATCGTAGCCGCGGCGGATCGGCATGCCGCAGATCAGCGCCGGCCGCAATACTCCGTCGGTATCCACCTGCATGATCTTCGCAAGCCCTTCGCGCTCAAACTCCGCACTGCGATCGTACGTCTTTTCGATCCCGCTGCATTGCGTCCACGCTATGCCGCTGCAATACAGCCCTATGTAATCCCCGTTTTCGTGCAGCGCCGCAACGTACCTGTCAAAATCTCCTTTATCCCCGTACGGCGGCCAGACGTAGGGTGGCGCCCACGGCGCCGTACCCTCCCAATGGCACAACAACGGCATGACGGGCGAATCAAACTTTTCGTGCAGACGCCTGACCGCATACAGCGCTTTCGTGTACGGATAATATTCCGCCGTCGTGCTCTCTTTGCCGCCCGCTGTTGCCCCTCGCACCGGATACACCGCCACGATCGGCGAATCGCCGCATCGTGGGCGGCAAGGTACACCCCCTCTCCGCCCCGATAGTACGCCATAAACTGCATCTGGCAGGCGCCCGGATATCTGCCTTCCCAGCCGTACGCGGGAAAATCCGATCCGTTGTAACGGAGTCCGCAATTTTCACGAATGCGAAGATCGCTGATCTCCACGCCTTCCGTGATCGGCCAAAACAATTTTCCTCCGTCCTCGCCTTGCAGCCCGTTTTCGATCACCATCGCCGGAAAATCCGCCTTGTACACGGCATCGCCCGTGCGGTTGCTCAGAAAAAACCTCCAGCGGATAAACGGAGATGCGTCAAACGCAAGCCGCACGCGAAAAAAAATGTTCTTGCCGCCGACTTTGTCAAACTCCAGCACGGCGCTCCCCGCCTCAAGGCGGAAACGATATTCCGCTCGGACGCTCTCCACAAAATACTTCGCCCCCGACGCATCGTACAGATACAAGCGGAAGAGCGGACATGCGTCCGCCCGACACACAAACTCCTTTCCCGCCGCATTGCGGAAGGAAAGAATTCTGCCGTCCTCGTCCGACAACGTCAAAGAATAATGTCCGTTGACAATCTCCATGTTTTCCCCCGCCCGACCATTCGCAGTCTATCCGTTTTGAGCGTTCTTCTTCAACGCGTATTCTTTGAGAAGTTTTACATACAGACGGTAATCTTCCAGACTCACGGAAGGCGGAGTCTGATGATCCACCGATACCACGTACCTGCCGCGGCGGATACACGGCAACAGGCGCTCAAACTCCTGCCGCATCGCCCCTTCTCCCTTATTCATCAGCATCTTGTTGTAATTGCCGATAAACGCCGTCTGCGGATATTTTTCCTGCAAAACATTGACGTCCACGCCCGCCTGCGCTTCCAGAGGATGATACCCCTCTACCCCGTAACGGTTGAACCATTCGATGGGTACGCTGATGTCTCCGTCGCTGTCCACGAGAACTTTCAGCCCCGCCTGTTTGCAAAAAGGCACGATCTCCTTATAATAGGGCGCTATGAATTCTTCGAACGCCTCTTCCCCGAGCATCGGCCCGTTATTGTAACTCATGTCCTCCGCAATCGTAACATAGTCGAACGGAAGCGTGTCCATTGCGTATTCGATGACCTTCTTCTGCCAGCGGATCATGTCTTCCACCATACGGTGATACAGCTCCGGCTCGTCATAAAAACTGTAAAGATGCGGCTCTATCCCCATGTATTCGCGCGGTTCCCAAAACGCTCCGTCGATGATCAGCTCCAGCACCAGCTTCCCTTCCGACTGCAATTTCCTCACCATGCGGATAAAATCTTCTTCCATTTTCAGCTCGGGATACAGCGTCGGCAACAGCGTCTTTTCGTACGCCTCCATCGTCACGGCGCCCATTCCCGCGCCGACCGTTTTGGCAAACGGCGTCTTGTCCGTGTACGGTCGCACCCACCAGTGCGCCAGAAGATCCAGCCCGAAATAATCCTG
>CALVMA010000112.1 GCA_944341655.1 uncultured Clostridia bacterium
ATACGCTTTTTTCATAGTCCGCGATCGCGCGGAAGATCGGATATATTCAAATCCATTTGATGACAGTTTCACCGCGGTAGCCGCGCTCCCAGACGTACCATCCATAAGCAACCGCCCCGCCCGTCGTCTCCCGCATTTTCTCGAAATCGCCGTTCTTCGCGCAAAGCATACGATCGGAAAAAACGTACAATCTCCGCGGCGGCGTTCGGTCAAAGATTTCCCTGCGCCGCGCTTTGCCCTCCAAAAAAGTAAGTTTCAGAAACATATAACAGCGCCCGCCTTCCGGCAACAATTCCAACGCTTTGAGTACGAACTCTTTCGCATATTTGTAGGGCGGGTTTGTCAGAATATCAAATAACGCTGCCCCCCCCCGTGGTATATCAAACCATGTCGCCGTGAGAAAGTCCAATTTGACGTCGAGAGGATAACCTCGATCGAGGATGTCGCTCGCATACACCTTGAAACCGTGTTCTTTCAGTCGGTTCGCAAGATGCCCGCCTCCCGCCGCACACTCCCAGATAAACGGATGTGGGCGTTCCGCTGCAAGCAGCTTGTCTATCGCCGTCGGATCGGTCGCATAATAATCGTTCGGCTCACGTTCCCCCGCCGCATGATTGCTTGCGCCGTTCGTACTCCAAACGGATCCGCTTCCGCCCGTCCAATCCTTCATGCCTTACTCCTTCAAATACAGCTTGCCGTTGATGCAGCCGATCACGCCGGATGACATCAGCTTGCCGACGTTATAGGTGACCGTGGAGCGGGAACAACCGAGACGACGCGCGACGTCCTCGTAGTCCACGCGGCGCGCGCCGTTCCCCAGCTCGTCCGCAAGCAGGCAATACAGCCGCGTCTCATAGTTTTCCAGCTTCATAACCGCGCCTTCTTCCATCGTTCCCCTCCTCCCGGCAGCCCCACCGCCGTTTTTTGCCGTTTTTTCGCGATTTTCGCCCCCTCCTTCGGGGCGGCTCGAAAATCCGCTATTCAGCGGATTTTCGAGAAATTTCATGCGGTTTCCACACTTTTTTAGCGCCCGCGCGGCAAAGCCGCGCGGGTAGTAACCCGCAGTCCGTTTATTTTCTGCGCGATTTTGGAAGAAATGGCATAATTTTCAAACGACTTTCGCCCGATAGGGCGAAAGTCGCCTTTCGGTTCGTCTCGAATTTGAAAATTTCTCATGTCATTCCTTCTTTTCAAAATCGCGCAAAATCAAATAAACGGATAACAACGCCGCCGCGCCGCTGGTGCCGCCTTGCTTTACTGTATCGGATCTTCACGCCGTTCTCCGCTTTGGCTTGTCCTCTTGGTCGCGGACGCGCACTTCGTCCTCGCCCACCAAAAGCGTTTCCCATGTCGCAAGATCGAGCGGCTTGTCCTTTGCCTGATACATTTTCCACCACGTTCTGCCGTCATAGTCCGCCATACCGCGGCGCGGAAATATGTATGTGCCGCGATCAAAAACTGTCCCCTGTCCGTTTGCCCCGCCGTGCGTGTACGGAATCTTCCGAAATCCGATCGTTTCGAGGTATTTTTCACGGTAAAAGTACTTTTCGCCGATATGCTGCGCCTTTTCGCGGCTGATTTTGCCCTCTTGCAGCCGCCGAAAATAGCGATTTTTCTGCTTTTGGAAGATCTTCCATGCAAAATTCGGTGCCATGATCGTTTCCTGCCGCTGCAAATTGATATTGTAATCGGTCACGCCGCGTATCTGGACGGCGTTCCCCGTCTCCCGCTGATCGGTATTGATGAGCGTAAAGTCGCCGAAATGTCGGATAAAACGGTATGTCGCCTGTTCGGCGAGCGACATATCCCGCGAGCGGGATGCGCCGCTGTCAAGCCCCGATTCGTCCTTAAAAAGGACGGTATATTCGGGAACTCTCGTGACCTGCGTCTCTACTTCGGGAGTCATGACATAACTGAACCGCCCATGGAGGTCACGGAGCGGAATTGTGGAGATCAAGCAAGGGATATACCGCGCCTCCCGTTCTGCGAAGTAAATGTAACTCTCTTCCAATGCCGCAAACTTCTCGATGGCGTCCGTGTCGCCTTCGAGCTTCCAGCGCGTCACCATGCCCTGCTGCAAAAAATAATCGCTTTTGAGTTTTGCCCAACGGCTTGCCGCCACGGCGATCGCAATGTTCGCACCGCCTGAAAATGTCTTACCGCACCCGGGAACGCCCGTCAGCGTTACTACACGCGCCGAGCCGAGATAATCCATCGCCTGTACGCGCGCAACATTCTCGTAATATTTACATCGACATTGACGAACGTCTTTATGAAGAACACCAGCGCGGCGATCTGCACCGCCAAAGCCAACGCCCAGAATACCGCTTCCGCAATGAAGGAGACTTCCCAACGCCAGCGAAAGAAGATCGAAACGTCGAGAAAGGAATAAAGCAGGTTCTGCCAGCCATGGTAATAATCCTTTGTCGCAAAATACACCGCCAAAAAGATTGCGGCGGGGATATAGTTGTATCGTCTCGTGTTCTTGTATGGTTCCAAAAGACGCGTTTTTTGCCGCGTAAACCACTCGTCACTGTGCGTTTTCATAATTTTGTCCTGCAATTACAGATATTTTGCGTAGCGGTCATCGATAGATGATACAAATTCCTCATCATATTTATCGACGGGTACGCTCCAAGCGCCTTCCAGCGCGTTCCAATGCCATCCGCGCCTCTTCAACGCATAGACGAGCTGCGGTTTCGGGCGCGTGGTGAACTTCATGAATACACGCTCGCCCGCATCGATCCGCTTGCGATATGCGTTCAGATTGTCCGTTTCAAGAAGTTTCTGTGCCTTCGGCGTCCCCTGATACGTTCCCGCCTTGATTCGGTCATAGATCTTCGCCGCCGTCGTGTTCTTTCGGAAACGGTATTTCCTATCCATTTCATCGTACAGCTCGACGAACCGTACGGGATCGTACTGTGCGATGGGCGTCAAAGCGTTTGCGATCATGGTAGACGACGTGAGCCACCCGCGCGCAAGAGAATTTCGGAAATGTTCTTCCTCCCGCTTCGCGTCTGCCGCGCTCGTATCCTCATACTGGCGCTTGCTTTCTTTGACGCTCTCTTCAACCTTCTCAAACCACGTCACGAAATCATGCGCACCGCGGAGGATCTGTTCGCTCTTATCGAATTTCTTCGGATTATACCGCGCCGGTCCCGCGACCGTAATGGGAACATGCTGCGCTTCGAGCGAAAGTTGCCGCGTCCAGCGTTTATGTATCTGGTCGATGATCTGCTGTTTCTTGCTATCTGCAATATCCCAGCGCAAAACCCGATTGACGTAACTTTGATAATCCCGAGCGGAATTATCACCGCGATCGAACATACTGTTCCCGTTTGCCATTTCAATGTCCCGCCGATTCAGCTCGGGAATAACGACCGTGCTTTTCCGTTCGGCGGGCTGCACCTCCCGTTTCATCGGCGCGGCAAGTCCCGTTTTTCTCGCGCTCACGACCGGAACGGGCAAAGCCGATACCGATTTCGGGAGCGCCGCCTGCGGGCGTTTCGGCTCTAATACGGGACGCAACGGAGCGGATGCTGCCTTTTGCTTCGAGGGCTTCCCGCTCTTCCGTTTTTCTTCTTTTCGGCGCGAACGCTCCTCTTTGCGATACGCGTTCCACGCCGCCCATGCCTCGCGCGGGCTCATACCGTAAGTCGCGATCCCGACGCCCTCCAAAAGTCCGTATGGACGGCGCCTCAGATCACTTTTGACTTTCAGTACGCGGAGCTGCGGCTCTTGTACGCTTTCTTCCTCTTCTTTGATGACTTTTTTCATGGATATGCCCCTCCGTTTTTCAAATCTTATTGACAAACTTACGGAAATCGCGTATAATGATTACAGAAAGGTTTGTGTCTCCCTCAATATCGGGGTTGCAGACGCGGGGCTATGGACGAATCAGGTTTCGGGCAGCCGCCTTTCTTTTTTATTGTCCTTTTTTCCGCAGCCGTTCGATAAGTTCCCACACGACGGCTTTATCTGCCGCCGATAAGCCCAAACCGTCCAACCGTTTGCCGTATAATTTTGCCTGTTCCTGCGTAATTTTCGGGCGCACATATGCCTGTTTGCCATCCTTCGGATTCGGATTCTTTTTCAAAGGAATATTGTTGACTCCCTTCGTCCGTTTTCCGTGAGTCACGCCAAGACTTTGCAAGCGACTCCCCGTCTTGCCGAAAACATATTGCAAATGACCTTTGGCTTCTTTGGTATTCAGCTTTCGGAACTCATCCAGATTTTTCGTTTTTTGCGTCTTTTTCCTGCGCTTACTCATTTTTGCATCCTCCCTGCCCGCATTCACGCGGGCAGGGTTTTTCCTATTTCTTTTTGGAGACAGACTTTTTGACGGATCTCGCGCGTTTTGCCTTATCCTTTTTCACCGCTTCCTCGCGGTTCATAGCATCGTACTCGCGCGCGACAAGATGCCGATATACCTCATGCCGCTTTTCCCCGTCCCATTTTTCGACCTTCTCTTTGCCATAGATCTTGCCGAGCATATCGCCCTGCGTAGCAATATTCATATAAGCTCCGTCCACGACACGTAAAGCGTCCGTATAGTTGCTTCTTCTCCACTTCGGAATATCGTGCGACGCGCTGTTTGCTGCGGCTCTCATATTGTCGAGGGAACTTTTCCCATAGCCGCGCACCTTGGGCGCAAAACACCAGCGGATCTCTTGACGGATGATCTCTTTTGCCTTCTTCGTGTTCGATTTTACAGGCGTTCTTGCCATTTTTGTCACCTCTTGCCTTCGATTTTTCTGACGGACATACCGCTTTTCGAGAGCTTGCGCAGGTTCTCGGGGGTCTGATCGTAATACAGCCGCTCTTCCGTTCTGACATAGCGCCCGGGCGAGTTCTCGGACGTCACCCGCGTCACGACGATCTTATTCTTCGTCGCACCCACGGCGGTAGCGTTCGCTAACGCCGTTCCGATGGGGACGGCTGCTTCGCTCTTGCGCTTTTTTGTCACGGTCGCCGCACTGCCCTTTCGGTTCGCGGGAACTGCGGCAGTAGTGCGAATGACAGATCCGCGGGTTTTGCTGCACTTCTTCGTACTCTTACTCATACACATTTCCTTCACCTCGTTTTTTATTTCAGATCACCAGCAACAGCAGCGATACCGACAAACTAATCGTCACACCTTCTTGATTTCGTAAATCACTCTGCCAATGATGAATATCATCATAAGTGCCGCGACGCCGATCAACGCATATCCGACCCATTCTACCCAAGGCGTTACTACTTCGTATTTATTTCCGAGCCAGACGAAAACCGCGTACACGATCCCAACCGCGATCGTTGCAATAATCGATCCTGAAATCTTCATTTTCCTCTTTTTCACGATCGAAATGATAATTTTCAGGATTGCCATGAGTGCGACAAATACCAAACAACCGTACAATACATAATTGCACCAAGAGACGCCTTCTGCAAGGAACTCATATTTTCCGGAAAGATATTCTATTCCAACGCGGGCAACAAGCGCGATAACTGTCAAAAAAACTGAAAACGCATACATACCTTATCCCTCCTTATCGTTCCCAGATTTCGCTACAAAAATCATCCCGATAATACTTGCGATCGCCACAATCCCAAGGATAACTACCAGCCACCAATCAAAATCACCGTCGTGAAGAATCGGAGGTGTATATGGATTGATAATGTCGATGGGATCCGCAACTACGGGAATAACCTTCATTACACCGTCTTTATTAAATGTGAGCTGAATAATATCAAAATTCAGAAAAATAGTCTGCTGAGCAACATAAGCGTTGTTTGTAGATTCCTTTATTTTATCATTACCCAGCACACTCCTTGTCGTCCATTCTCGAAGCTGAGCTGTTTCACTACGATAATCAGTTACAGCAAATCGGAATAAAACGAGCCTTTCTCCTTCTTTTTTTGCTTGATTATATACTTCTCGTATCTTTGAGACATCTGATACTTGGCACATTAAATTATCTGAAATATTCTCCGGAGTTCCTGAAAAATCCGAATCCTTAGGGAAATAAATGGGCGCAAACTCTCTCCCCGTTTCACTCGGTATTTTTCCAAACAAAGCATTCCAAACCCCAAACTCTTTTATGTTATCCCACCAAGATGGATCCGTATCATCCCATGCTACAATCTCCTGAATATCCGCCTCCAAATCAAAATCATAACGAGATTTTCCCGAAAATCCACTTTGCACGATACCTCTTTCGTTATTTACCTTACGGCTTTCATCGATATCCTTTTCAAATAGATCCGCACTTATTTCCGATTCTTTTATCTTGATTTTCCCTTCATAAAAAGATTTATCATAACCGTAGATATAGTGCTCTATTGCATTAGTTGAAATACCTCCCTGCTCTTCAATATCTGCGTACGGATCGTAGCTTTCGATACTTTCCCCTGCCGTATTGAAAATAAGATAAAGCGCCTCCATTGGGGTATCTGCTGGCTTCTCTGGATCGTATGTAGCATTCCATACAAATCTATCCATTCTATCGCTTACATAGCTGCCAAACGACCAAAGAATATCTTCGTCAAAATACCCTTCGCGTCCAACACCATAATTTTGAAACCATTCCGTTACCCACGGTAACCGTTTAGCAATATAGTTGCCGATTCCATTATAAAATGAATCTTCACTTGTAATTAAAGCCGGTTTCACCTTAAACTCGTACCATTCCGCCATAATACGTTGGAGCTTTCCGTACTCCTCAAAATACCGATCGGGAACGGTAAAATAAACTGTATCAAGTTGGCTCTGATGTCCTGACCCAAGAGACGATGTTTTCGTTCTCCAAAAAGTATGCTCTACATTGAGTCTGATAGTGTCCATCGTCTCCGTTGCGATCTGCAACGTGCTTTCTGCTTCCTTGTCTGCCCCGCAGCCTCGCCCGAAACCCGTACAACGGTATGTAACACCGCGCTCTGTATTCAGCGGGAATTCGTCCGTTGCGTTCGCATCGCCCGAAAACCAAAGCTGGATACCCGCGATATCGTAGCGGCGAACGCCATCGTGCGCGGATGCGTACGCCTTCGCGCGGTCGTATGCCGCCGCGCTGTTCGTCAGTTTGAACTTGTAAAAGCGGTGGTTGTCCGTGCAGTCGAGCACGGTGAGCGCGCAGTTTGCGTACTCCGTCGGTTCGCCCTCCGCATCGTACGAGACCGCCATATTCACGACGTTCGCGCCCGCACGCGTGGAGACCTCCCGCTCCGTCGGATTGTACACGTAGAAGTAGATCCCGAAATAGTCCTCCGCCACCGTGCTGTCCGAACTGTACGCATACTCCATAAAGCCGCTGCCGTCGATGAGCTGATGCCGCCCGTTCTCGTTCTTCCCGTAGCCCGTGAGATCCACGTCTTTCAAATCGTCCTCGATCTGCGTTTGGTCAAACTTCGTAAGCTCATCCGCTAATACCGCAGTGGCGGGCGCCGCACCCGCCGAAAACGCGATCCCCGCGGCAAGCGCAGCCGCCGATATGGTTTTCATGATCTGTTTGAACATACTGCTCCCCTTTGGGAAACTCCCTATTCTGCTTCCTGAATACTAAGATAGAAATTCACCGTTCCGACATTCTCCAAAGGATATTTCAATAATTGCACCTGCATGATAAACACATCAAATATCGGCGTAAATTCAATCGTCCCTTGGCAAAACACAAGTCCTGTGGACTCATAACCAAATTGATCGGATATGAGCCACCCGAGGTTATCCGTCCAAAATTCCCCGCCGTTATTTTCTACGGAAATCTGATATTTCTTTCCGGCTTCCAACAATGCCTCGCCTCCCGAGGACGATCCATAAATACAAAGCGTGGGAACTTCTGTGTAATCGAATTTGACATTGACCCGCTCGATCGTACCGTTATGTTCAAAATAGGTTTCGTAGCTACCCGTTGAAACCGCAATATAACCGTTCACGGAACCGCTTGCAGGTTCTGCGGTTTCATTGCCAAAGATGATTCCGTCCGGATCCAGCTCGACGCCAAGCGCCGCCAACGTGAACGTAAGCGAGATCCCGCGCCCGTTTGCGGCGGTGACCGCCATGGTGAATTTGTCCGGCACGGAAACTCTCTGCCCCTCGGGGATCGTGACCTCGTTCCCCTTCACCGCCGAGACGATCTCCGCCAGCGTTCCGAACTCCACGGTAAATCCCGTGCCCGTCTTTGTGACGGTGAATCCCTCTGTGAAATCGTCTCCCGCGACGTTGTTCCACTGATACGGTTCTGCGCCGAGCGTAAACGAAAAGTCCGACGCGATTTTCCGCGCCGTGAATTTGACGGAATATCCGCCTCCGAACCCTGCGCCGACTGTAAAAGCGCTTCCCGAAGCCAACCGCACAACGCCGCCGTCGCCGTATTTCATTCCGTCTGTTTCGATGTAGTAGTTCCCCGTGATCACCCCGGGGTTCGTTCCCGAATTGTTTCCAGCATCTTCCTCAGGCTGCTGCGTTTGCCACGGGAACGTCTTGAATCCGTCCGTAAAATGCCATGCAGCATAAACGGCTCCACCCAACAGCGCAGTGACGAGCACGATCACGAGCACTACAAGGAAGAATTTCCGCCCGCCGCGCCCGTCGGAAGTTGTAAACCTGCCGTTTTTATCACGTTTTGCCATATAACACCTCTGGGGCGGGACTTATCGGCGCCCGCTATACCGTTTGTGGAGGTTATAGTATGATCAGAAGAAAACGACGCCGTCCGTGTTCGGGTCAATGCTCACCGCATTCACTGTCATCGCGGAAACGTCAAATCCGACCGAAATCTCGACGGAAGAGCTTGAGATCTGCACGCCCTTGTACGAATACGTGTAATTTACGGTCAGCGTGCCGTCGTTCGAGCCTGTTACTGCCGATTTGAATGCGTTTTCATACTGGATAAGGCATTGTTCCTCTGTGTATATAATTATATCATCGGGATTGATAGCTTTTGTGATGATTTCTCCGCCGCCGCCCGTTATAAATGTATAAGACACAAACGCGGCGCTTGGCGTTGTAATCAGAGTTCCGTCTGGACTTAAATTGAGGTCTACGTCCACGACTTTGCGAGTCTTTCCCATGTAACTGTATTCGTCGGGTATATCAAGATCGTTACTGATACTTCCCCCCGTAACCGTAAAGGCATCGGGCGTGATCGTGCCCGTGCCCCACGTAGGCGTGGCGGATACGGTATAATTCGTTCCGGACGCACTGAACGCGATCGTCGTCGGCGATGTGATCGTGACATTCGTCGGCGCTTTGAGATAATCCAGCGTTGCCGACGCCGTGACCTCGGGCGTCACGTTGGACGTGACCGTCAGCGTGATCTGCGTGCCGAACGCCTGATTGCACGTGACGGTGCAGGATTTGGTATCTCCCGACGGCGAAAGCGTAACAGACGACGTATCCGTCACCGCCCACGTATAGGTATCCTCCGCATCGACGGGATCGGGCGTCACCGTAAAGGTGTATGCCTCATCCGTCACGACTTGTCCGTCGTCAACAGACGTTGCGCTGAGCGGTGCGGCTTGCACGCTCAGCCCACGCGCTAAAATCTCGGATACGAGCATGCCGTCCGTTTCTGCGCTTTCCGTTTCCTCTGTCTTGCCGTCGAACCAGTTCTTTTCGTTCGCATACCAGCCGACAAGCCCGCCGCAAACGCCGAAAATAAGCGCCAG
>CALVMA010000113.1 GCA_944341655.1 uncultured Clostridia bacterium
CGATAATGTGGTGGATATATCCGATAATCGCGGCCGTTGTCGTTGTGATCGCGGCGGGGATCCCCGTGATCCGCGCGCTGCGGTTTCGTCCGAAAAAGGAGGAAGCGTACCCCGATTTTCCCGTCAGGTGCGACGAAGACAAGGCGGTTGCCGACCTCGCCGCGATGGTGCGCTGCAGGACGGTTTCGGATACGGACGAAAGCAAGGAAGACGATGCGGAATTTGAAAAGTTTGAAAAACTTTTGCCGCAGCTGTTTCCGAACGTGTACAAGGCTTGCGAATTTATAAAGGCGGGCAAGCGTTCGCTTCTGTTCCGCTGGAAGGGCAAGGATTCGTCGGTGAGCCGCGTGCTGATGGCGCATTACGACGTGGTATCGGTGGAGCAGTCGCTGTGGACGAAGCCCGCTTTCGACGCGGTGCTGGAAGAGGGCGTGCTCTGGGGCAGGGGAACGCTGGATACGAAAGGGACGCTCAACGGCGTGATGCAGGCGGCGGAAACGCTGATCGGGCAGGGATTCGTGCCGCAAAACGACGTGTATTTCGCCTTTTCGGGCAACGAGGAGACAAACGGGTACGGCGCGCCGACCATCGTTGCGTATTTTAAGGAGAAGGGGATCCGTCCCGCGCTCGTCTGCGACGAGGGCGGCGCGGTCGTGGACAAGGTGTTCCCGGGAGTCGCCGCGCCCTGCGCGCTGATCGGCATAGCCGAAAAGGGACTTTTGAACGTGCGCTTTTCGGTGGAAGGAAAGGGCGGACACGCGAGCGCGCCTCCGCCGCATACGGCGGTCGGCAGGCTCAGCAGGGCGTGTGCCGCCGTGGAAAACAAGCCTTTCCCCGCCCGCCTTTCCAAACCCGCCAAAGAGCTTTTCGATACGCTGGGCAGGCGCTCGACCTTTTTGTACAGGCTGATTTTTGCAAATTTAGGACTGTTCAAAGGATTGCTGGATAAGATCTGCAAAAAGAGCGGCGGCGAGCTGAATGCACTCATGCGCACGACGGTCGCGTTTACCCAGATGAGCGGCAGCAAGGGCATGAACGTTCTGCCGCCGCATGCGGAAATGGTGGCGAACCTGCGCATCATGTGCGGCGAAAACGTGCAGAGCTGCGTCGATTACCTGAAAAAGACGATCGGCGACGATGCGATCAAAACGGAAGTCGTCTACGGCATGGACCCTTCCAACGTTTCCGAAACGAAGGGCGAAGCGTGGGAGATGATGAAACGGGCGGTTTCACAGACGTGGAAAGATACCCTTGTCGCTCCCTATCTGATGCTGGCTTGCAGCGATTCCCGCCATTACGGCGAAATTTCCGATCACGTGTACCGCTTTTCGGCAATGGCTCTGTCCAAAGAGGAACGCGCAAGCATTCACGGCAACGACGAAAAAATACCCACGGAAAAAATCGTGCGGACGGTGCATTTTTATCTGAGACTGCTGTCGCAGTTCTGATGCGACGCGGCGCTTTTGACGCGGCGCTTTTGACGCGGCACTTTTGACGCGGCACTTTTGACGCGGCACTTTTGACACGGCACTTTTGACACGGCGTTTGCGATGCTGTGTTTTTGATGCAGTGTTTGCGGCAGGCGTTTCCTTTTTTCGGCTTCTTTCGCTGTTTTTAATCCCCTGCGCGGTGCGCGGGCGGGATAAAGATCGGTTTTTTTCTCCGCCCGCGCAAAATTTTGCGCGGGCGGAGCGCATAGACGGGCAGGCGCAGGGGGCATGCCTTGCACTGTAAAAAAAGGAAGGCAAAGGGGCGCGTATGCCTTGCACGGTGAAAGGGCAGGGCTTTCATGCCTTGCGGGGCGGGCGCGCGGAGGGGCTCATGCCTTGCGGGGCGTACGGGCGGGGCAAAAAATTTTTCATAAATTTAACAAAAACACGGAAAAAGTTGTGGTATAATGTCGGTATGGAAAGACTGTACGCAAAAAGGCGGCTGAGCCGCCCGCAAAAACTCGGCATTGCGGCGCTCGTCTGCGCCGTGATCTTTCTCACGGCGCGCATTCCCGCGGCGGCGGAATATTTTTATGCGCGCGGGATCACGCGGGCGCTCGGTTTTATCCTTGCGAAAATTTCCGGGGCTGTGCCGATTTCTTTTTACGAGATCGCGGTGTTTCTTCTCATTTTTGTATCCGTCTGGCTGTTGGGCGGCGCCGTTTATTTGCTTTGCAAAAAGTATTATCGGCGTTTGGTGTCCTTGCTTTACCGCGTTTTGATGGCGGTTTTGTGTGTGCTGGCGATGTTCGGCGTGATGTATGCGCCCCTGTATGACCGCGTCGCCTGTTACGGGGCGCTGGGGCTGCAAGTCGGCGGGGAGGTCGCAAAGGAAGATGTCGAGGGGGCGGCGGAGTTCTTTGTGCGGGAGCTGAATCTGCTTGCAGCGTCGGTCGGACGCGATGCGGAGGGAAATGTTTGCGCGCCGTACACGTTCGGAGAGACGGCCGATCTTTTGAACGGACAGTTTGCAAAATACGGGGATTATTTTGCTTTTTACGAGGTGCGTCCGAAAAAAGTGGTGTTTTCCGTCGGAATGAGTTATCTCGGCATTACGGGGATCTATATCCCGTTCTGGGCGGAAGCGAACGTGAATACGGACATTCCGCCGTACGTTCTGCCCGTGACGATGGCGCATGAAATGACGCATGCAAAGGGTGTTTCGCAGGAAAACCAGGCGAATGCGGCGGCGTACGCGCTGTGTATCCGCGCCGAGGACGAGTATCTTCGTTATTGCGGGTTTATGAGCGGAACGGCGGTGCTGCTCAACGCGCTGGACGAGGCGGAGTATGAAAGGCTTTACGGGGAACTTTGCGATGAAGTGAAGAGGGAATACCGCAACGCGTCCGAGCATTATGCGAAATACGAGGGATTTTTGGATACGCTGTCGGCGTTTTTCAACGATCTTTTTCTGAAAGCGAACGGCGTGCCGGACGGGACGCGCAGTTACGGCAGGACGACGGCGGTGCTGGTTTCGCTGTACAAAGAGTTATCCGCATGAAATTTGTTTGCCGCCGCGGAAGATTTTTCCGCGGCGGCAAAATATTTTCGGGCATATCGGACTATGGTTGACGGCGCGCCGCGGCGGTGCTATAATAATGGACGGAGAAAAGGAAGACGGACAAGGAGAAAGGTATGCTGTTGAGCGAAGCCGTGATCGGCGGGAAGTATATCGTGGAAAAGGTGGATCTGCCTTTTGAAACGGAGCATCGCCTGGAAGCGCTGGGCATGACGCAAGGAACGCCCGTCGGGGTGCTGAATAAGAAGGGAAAGGGTATTCTGATCGTGAAGGTACGCGGGTCGAGGTTTGCGCTCGGCAGGAACATAACGGAGAATATCGGCGTGAGGGAAAGCAATGAGTGAAGAAAAGAGCGGTATGACGATCGGGTTTATCGGCAACCCGAACTGCGGAAAGACGACGCTTTTCAACGCCTACACGGGCGCGAACCTGAAAGTTGCCAACTGGCCCGGCGTGACGGTAGAGAAGGTGGAAGGCGCCATACGCGACCACAATCAGCAGATACGGCTGGTCGATCTGCCGGGGACGTACAGCCTGACGTCGTACACGATGGAAGAGACGGTGGCGCGGAATTTTATCCTGAGCGACGAAGTAGATGTGGTCATAAACGTTGTGGACGCGTCCGTTTTGGAGCGGAGCCTGTATCTGACGTTGCAGCTTCTGGAGCTGGGCAAGCCTGTCGTGATGGCGTTGAACATGATGGACATCGTGCAAAAGAGGGGCATGGAGATCGACCTGCACCGTTTGCCCGAGATGCTCGGGATCCCCGTGATCCCCGTGACGGCGCGCAAGCGGCGGGGGCTGGATTCTCTCCTGCATGCGGCGGTGCATCATAAGGGACACCGCCCGTCCGAGGGGCTCGTGCACGAGCATGCTTATACGCCGCAGCACGAGCATGATCATCATTCCGAATACGCCATGGTGTATTCGGACGAGATCGAGGACAAGATCGACGCGGTCATTTCGGCTTTAAAGAAAAATTATCCGGACATGACCAATTATCGCTGGCACGCGCTCAAACTTCTGGAAGGGGACAAGGAGATCGCAGGGAAATATCCCATTGATCTTGCGCAGGATACGGACAAAAATTACGAATCGGAGATCATCAATCAGAAGTACGATTTTATCAGCGAGATCATTCACGAGGTGCTCCTGCACAAAAAAGAGCAGGACGTCCTGACCGAAAAGATCGACCGCGTTCTGACGCACAGGATCTGGGGCATACCCGTCTTTCTCGGGATCATGGCGCTCGTGTTTTTTCTCACCTTCTTTGTGGGGGATTGGCTGAAAGGGTTTTTCGAGCTCGGCATCGGCCGGGTTTCGGGAGCGGTGCAGAACGGTCTGGATTCCGTCGGCGCGAACCGCATCGTGACCTCCCTCCTCGTGGACGGGATCATCGGCGGCGTCGGCACCATTCTGACCTTTCTTCCCAACATCTTTATTTTGTTTTTGGCGCTCGCTTTTTTAGAGGACAGCGGCTATATGTCGCGCGTGGCGTACGTCATGGAAGGGCTGATGAGCAAGCTCGGGCTTTCGGGTAAGGCGTTTATCCCCATGCTTTTGGGGTTCGGCTGCACCGTTCCCGCGCTCATGGCTTCCCGCGCGCTGGAAAACAAGCGCGACCGCTACAAAGTCATGCTGGTCACGCCGTTTATGAGCTGCAGCGCGCGGCTGACCATATATATCCTGTTCGCGGAAATGTTTTTCGGAGCATACGCCATGATCGCCGCCTATTCCATGTACCTGATCGGGATCCTCGTGGCGGTCGGCGTATCGGTGATCTTGCACCTGATCGACAAGAAAAAGAGTGTCAATTATTTGATCATCGAACTTCCCGAATACAAACTTCCCGCCGCGCATACCGTATTCATCTATGTGTGGGAAAAGGTCAAGGACTACCTTATTAAAGCGGGGACGACCATATTTCTCGCGGCGATCGTGCTGTGGGGGCTTTTGTATTTCGGGCCTTCGGGCTTCGTTTCGGATATGTCGCAGAGTTTCGGCTCCTACGTCGGAAAATTTCTCGTGCCCCTGTTTATCCCGATCGGGCTGGGCTTTTGGCAGATCGTCGTGGCGCTCATCGCGGGCATTTCCGCAAAAGAGGTCGTCGTGTCCAGCTGTGCGGTGCTGTTCGGCATCGTCAACGCGAGTTCGCCCGAGGGAATGCAGTCGTTTGCCGCCGTGCTTTCTTCCATCGGGTTCGGCTCCCTCAATGCCTTCTGCCTCATGGTGTTCTGCCTGCTGTACGTCCCTTGCGTCGCGACGCTCGCCACCATTCGCAGGGAATCGGGAAGCCTGAAATGGACGGGTTTTGTTGCGCTTTTTCAGCTTGTCGTGGCTTGGATCGTTACCTTTGCCGTCTATCAGATCGGCTGTCTGTTCGTTTAGGAGGCGCCTATGTTCTGGATCTCGGTCGTTTTGCTCGCCGTCGTGTCGGTGTGGGCCTGCGCGGCGGGAATCTGGCTCTTGCGCCGTAAAAGGCGGAAAGGCAAATGCGAGGGCTGTCCGTATCGCGGCTCGGACGGCTGCGAAAGAAAAAAATGAGTTTTTGACCGCCCCGCATCGCGCGTTTGTTTTTGAAAACGCGCGATGCGGGGCGGTTTCCGCGTTCGGCAACGGGAGCGTTTCTCGCATTTTGCGGGAAACGCTCCCCGTCTTTATGTTAAAAAAGGGAAACGGCAGGTTTGCGCGACGGTTTGATTTTATACGTCCGCGGGTGCCGAAGCCTCTCCCTTGCGGCATACGGGCAAAAGGTTGTCGAAAGCCGAAAGGAAAGGGCTTTTTCAAAAGTGCAAAGGACGGCGTCCGCAAAAAATTGCGGATGCCGTCCCGATTTGCTTTTTGCAAAGCAAAATTTTTGAAAAACGCTTGACTTGAAGTATGCTCCAAGTTTTATAATAAAAGGGAAGAAGCCGCGGGAGCGGCATAAAAAAGGCCGCGCTCGGCGCGGGAAGGGAGGACGACATGCTGGGTAATTTTACATATTGCAATCCGACGAAGCTGTATTTCGGGAAAAATGCCGTAGAGGGGCTGAACGAAGAGCTGCCCAAGTACGGCAAGAACGTGTTATTGGTGTACGGGGGCGGATCGATCAAGAAGAACGGGATCTACGACAAGGTTTCGGAAATTTTGAAAAAGCACGGCAAAACGGTGCACGAAGACGCGGGAGTCATGCCGAACCCCACGACGGACAAGCTCAAAGAAGGCATTGCCCGCGCGCGTGCGGCAAAAGCCGACCTGATTTTGGCGGTGGGCGGCGGATCGGTCATCGATTACGCGAAGGCGGTATCCGTTTCGGTAAACTGCAAAGAAGATCCGTGGGAGAAGTACTATCTGCGCATGGAAGATCCCGATTGCGCCGTTCTGCCGGTGGGCGCGGTGCTGACGATGGTCGGCACGGGCAGTGAAATGAACGGCGGTTCGGTGATCACCAACCGCGCGCAGAAAATGAAGATCGGCAAGGTGTTCGGGCCGGAGGTATTCCCAAAATTTGCGACGCTGGATCCCGAATATACGTTTACGCTGCCGCGCTATCAGATGATCGCAGGGTTTTACGATATACTTTGCCATATTCACGAACAGTATTTTTCGGGCACGGACGACAACACGAGCGACTACGTCATGGAAGGGCTGATGCGTTCGCTCATTCACAGCGCCGACATCGCGGTGAAGGATCCGCTCGACTATGAAGCGCGCAGCAACATCATGTGGACGGCGACGTGGGCGCTCAACACCTTTGTCGCCATGGGCAAGGATACCGATTGGGAAGTGCATATGATCGGGCAGGCGGTGGGCGCGCATACGGATGCGACGCACGGCATGACGCTGGCGGCGGTCACGCCCGCGTATTTTAAGCATATCCTGCCCTACGGTAAGGAAAAATTCGCGAGGTACGCGGTCAACGTCTGGGGCGTGAACGCGGGAGGCAAGACGCAGCTGCAGGTCGCCGAAGAGGGAATAGCGGCTCTCGAAAAATGGATGCGCGGCATCGGGCTGGTCATGGATCTCAAGACGCTGGGCGTTACCGAGGAGATGATCCCGTCCGTCGCGTACAGCACGCTGATCATGACGGGCGGCTACAAGGTGCTCAACAGGGAGGATATCCTTTCCATACTCAAAGAAAGCCTGTGATCCTGTT
>CALVMA010000114.1 GCA_944341655.1 uncultured Clostridia bacterium
GCCGGTCGCGCCGGGGATGATCGCGGCGTATGCGACGTACGGCACGGGCGGGGCCGATCAGATCTGGTATTACGACATGTCCGAAATGTATGTGGACGATCGTGTGGAGAGCGCAAATCAGGGATATGTCTGCGATCGCGGGATCCTTTACACGGAGGGAGACAGAGCGTTCGTGCGCACGGAAGAAGCGCAGGGGACGACGGTCTGGGCGCTGGAAGAGAGTGCGGGCACAGACGGCAGATCAACCGTGCAGGCGGCGTTGTATAAGGAGATCGACTATCAGGCGGAAGTCATTGCGATCCAGCCTTTGAACTGAGCGGTACGAAAGACGGCAAGAAACGTTTTGCGTATGCCGTTTAAACCGTGCAAAAAAGCGGCGGCGTTTGCTTGACAAACGCCGCCGCCTGTGCTAAGGTTATAGAAAAAAAATAGATTGCGTTTTGCCGCCGGGTAAACGCGAGCGTCGGAATTTATGTCGTCAGGCCGTAGCAGACATAAAATTGCCGGCGCATTTTTTTGGAGAGGAGAAAACATGCGCGGCGAGAAGAAGATTTTTGCGAGATACGTTTCCCTGAGCGTACTGGGGATGCTGGGCGTTTCCTGTTATATTTTGGCGGATACTTTTTTTGTGTCGCAGGGCATGGGCACGGACGGGCTTGCGGCGCTGAACCTGGCAATTCCCGTTTACAACGTCGTTTACGGGACGGGCATGATGCTGGGTGTGGGCGGGGCGACGCGGTACTGCATATGCAAAGCGCAGGGCGATAACGGCGGGGCAGACAAAATTTTTACGTCGTCATTGGCGCTTGCCGCGGCGGTTTCGGCGGTTTTTTTGTCGTTCGCTTTTTTTTCGGGAGCGTTGGCAAAGCTGTTGGGGGCAGACGCGCGGACGTATGCCATGACCGAAATTTATTTGCGCGTTCTTCTCTTGTTTTCGCCTGCGTTTGTGTTCAATGCGGTGCTGATGTGTTTTGTGCGCAACGACGGTGCGCCGCACACGGCGATGTTTGCGACGCTTTCGGGAAGTTTTTTGAACATTTTGCTTGACTACGTCTTTATTTTTCCGTGCAAAATGGGGATGTTCGGGGCGGTTTTGGCGACGGGCTGTGCGCCCGTGATCGGGCTTTTGTTTTCCGCGTCGCATATCTGGCGGGGCAGGAGCGGGTTTCGGCTTTGCCGCAGTGTTTCGCCTGCGCTTTGGCGGTACAATTTTTTGTTAGGGTTTCCTGCGTTTGTGGAGCAGATGTCATCTGCCGTCGTGATTTTTGTGTTTAATTTTCTTTTCTTGCGCTTTGCGGGGAACACGGGTGTTGCGGCTTACGGCGTGATCGCCAACGTTTCTCTGGTGGTCCTTGCTCTTTTCAACGGGATCGCGCAGGGGGTGCAGCCGCTGTTGAGCGAGGCGTGCGGCAAATCGGACAATCTTGCGGGGCGCCGTCTTTTCCGAAGCGCGGCGGCGGTGACTTTGTGCGTTGCCGCGGCGGTGTATGTATTGTTGGCGGTTTTTGCGTCGGGGGTGTGTTGGGTATTTAACGGCGAACATTCGGCAGCCATGCAGGAAATGGCGGAGCGGGGCATCCGCCTGTATTTTCTTGCGGCGCCGTTTGCGGGCTGGAACATTTTGCTTTGCGCGCGGTTTTCCGCGGAGCAGAAACCGCTGCCCGCGCACATACTTTCGCTGTTGCGCGGGCTTGTATTTATTGTCCCTGCGGCGTTTGCGATGGCGGCGCTTTGGGCAGAGACGGGCATCTGGCTGGCGTTTCCCGTTTCCGAGGCATTTGCGTGCGCCGTTTCTGCGGGATTTTTCGTCTTCGGCGTATTGCGCCGCGGGCGAAAAAAGTCTTTGAAAAAGCAAACGCAGGGGAAAGGATTGTGAGATTTTCATGCAAATTTTTGCGGGAAAACGGCAAAAGGGGTTTACAGACGATTGCTTTTATTGTATAATGGAATACGGTACACGGTGGCGGCCGGCCGCGGGAGGGATCCCGTGCGGCGCAGCCGTTATCGCGTGCAGAAAAAGCCTGTCGGCAAAAAAGCGCGGCGGGCGGAGATTCCAAGGATACGGGTGACGGAGTATGCAGATGGAAACAACATCGCGCAGAGAAAAGATGAAGGCCTTTTTCGGGCGCCGTTCGGCGTTTGCGAAGGCGGCGTTTTGTCTTGTGCTGGTATTTTTTATTGTGTGTGCCTGCACGATCGGCGGTTTTTCGGACGGCGGCAAGGCATTTTTTGCCGAGGCGGACACGCAGGTCGTGTTTTATCTCGATTATCAGAAGGGCGAGGATGCGACGACGGCCAAGCTGGACAAGATCTATGTGAACGTCGGAACGGTGTACGGAGAGATCGGCAAGGATTACCAGCTGGAATTCCGTTATGCGTCCAAGGGATCTTCATCGACGCCTTCGTTCAGCTCTTCGACGCTGGGGACCGTATCGCTGGGGAATATTTACGCGGAGGAAGACGCGGCCAAGGGCACCAATTACAACTGGGTGAAGGTATTTGATCTGACGGAAGCAGGGAAGAGCCTTTCCACGAGCTATTGCCTGATCCGCATGACGGTCAAGGCGGAGATGCTGGTCAACGAAGTGGTGTTTGTAGACGTGAACGGGAACGTGATCCCCGCGTATGTGACGGGCAAAGAAGTACTGGAAAAGTTCTTTACGGGGACGGACGGCAAGCCGACGGCGGCGTGGGAATATAACCGCGACCTGTTTGCGCGCGAGAACAAAAATGCGGACGCGCCGAATCTTCTGGACGCGCAGAGAAATTATACGGAAGGAAAGACGGCGTATTCGCAGTTCACGCAGGACGAAATGTACACGCTCATGCAGATTGACAACATTCGTTTGGGCGGCCGCGTGACGGAAGGGGCGTTCCATGCGGATAGCGATTTCGGGCCGTTTGCGGTTTTGTTCCCGCTTCTGGGCACGCTGATTTTCGGGGCGAACCCGTTCGGGCTGCGCATTTTCTCCGTATTGTTTGCGGCGGGGCTGGTGGCGATGGCGTACCTGTTGGGCAAGCGGCTGTTCGCAAGCGACGCGTTCGGTCTTTTGTTTGCCTGCCTTGCGGCAGGCGGCGGGCTGGCGCTCACGCTGGGCAGGCTGGGGCTTGCGTATCCGATGCTGGCGTTTTTGCTGGTGAGTTCCTACTATTTCATGTATCGTTTCTTCACGGAGGGCATTCGCGAGGAGGCGCCCGTGCATTCGGCGCTGAACGTTCTGATCTCGGGCCTGCTGTTTGCGCTGGCGTTTGCGGCGGATCCGAAATGCGTGTTCGCGCTGATCGGTCTGGCGGCGCTGTTTGTGGTGCAGCGCGTGCGCGAAGGCCGCGCGCGCAAGGCGACCCTTGCGGCGGTGCGGAAAGAGGCGCTGGATAAAAATGCAAACGAGCGTTCGGAGGAAGCGATGCTCCGCAACATCGAGGAGAGCGAGCGCGCAGAGCGCGTGCTCCGCGCGGAAAAAAGTTATGCGGCGCGGCTTTCCTGGCTGTTCTTCTTCATGTCCTTCATCGTGGCGGCGGTGCTGTTCACCGTTTTGGCGGCGCTGTCTTCCTATTATACGTACGTCCGCCTGTACGAAGCGGATCCGGGATCTCCTTCGATGGGAATATTCGGGCTCGTTTGGGCGGCAATAAAGGACAGCTTTACGCTGAATAACGTCACGGCGTATTCGTCGGGCAACGCGGCGAGCGCGTTCGGCTGGTTCATATCGCTCAAAGGCGCGACGCTGTTCTCGGCGAGCACGGAAACGGTGTATGCGGCGATGAACGCGCAGCTGAACCT
>CALVMA010000115.1 GCA_944341655.1 uncultured Clostridia bacterium
GCCACTAACCAAAGGAGCAAGCCCCTTTGGTCCGTTCGACTTGCATGTGTTAAGCACGCCGCCAGCGTTCATCCTGAGCCAGAATCAAACTCTTAAGTTTAATTGCTTAAAGCCGTTCTTTCGAACGCTTGCTCTAACGTTATTTTGCTGACTGTTCTTTGAGTACTTGTGTACTAAAAGTTAATTGACAGAAACTTTCAAACTTTCTCGTTAAAGATCGTTTAATTCATTTCCTTCTATTCAATTTTTAATCTGCGCTTTACCGAACTTCGTTCGGTACTCTCGAATAAGAGCTTATCCATAATACCATATTTCAATTCGTTTGTCAAGGATTTTTTCAAACTTTTTTTAGGTTTTTTTAAAAATCTTTGCCTTGCGAACGCTTTTGGCATCTTTTGGATGTCCCTCACGCGACAGCCTAACTAATATATCATATTCAAAAGGATTTGTCAAACGTTTTTCTAACTTTTTTCAAAGTTTTTTAACTTTTTTTGACGAATCTCTTCGGAACCGATATGCGGCGCCGCTCGTTTCGACAGCTTGACCATAATATCACTTTCCCTCTGCATTGTCAAACGTTTTTTTGCATTTTTTCAAACTTTTTCGCCCTTTTTTTCGGCGTTTTTTTGCCTTTCCCATATCTTGCGCAAGCCGAAAACCCGACCGCAATATACAGCCCTTTTTCCCCTTCCCCTGCTATGCCCGCAGACACCGCTCCGCCCTCCCTTCAACCCCGTCCGCCGCTGCCGCATATGCCGCAAAGCGCAAAAACAAGCCCGCAAAAAAAACGCGCCTTACCGCGAACACCGCGCAAAAAAACACGCGCAAGTCTCTGCGGGCATTGTGCAGAAAAAATACGCGCAATTCTTTGCGGGCTTCACGCAGAAAAAACACGCGCGGACGCGGCGGGCGAAAAACGTTTGCCCATCCTTTCCTTTTATGGTATAATACTTGCATCCGAAAACAATATCTGCCGCCGCGCGCTTGCAAGGCGGAAAGGAAGTACCATGTTCAAAATATTGCGGATCGTCTGTTCGGTCATCGCCGCCCTGTTTGTCGCCGTGTGTGTGTACGTTTTCATATTTGTCAATTTCGCCGCCGGCATACTCTGCGCCGTCGGCGCCCTGCTCTTTTTCGTGCTTACCCTCCTGTTTAAATATTTTCAGGAGGAAAAGGAAGAACTTGCGCGGAAAAACTCCCCCGCCGCTCCCTCCGGCACGCAGCACGACGCGCAGCACGACGCGTCCGCAGCCTCCGATCGCGAAGATACGGACGGCACCGCCAAACATTGATCTTTTTTGTTTTCTGCCCCCCCTGCGGCGCAAATGGTTTGCGCCGTAGGGGGATTTTTTTGTCCGCACGGCGGCGGCTTGCCGGTTTATTATATTATATATGTCGCGCGCGCGTATAATAGGGGCAGCCGAGGCAGAGGCCGACGGGCGGCAGACAAGGCGGGAGCGGCGGAATTTGGCGGACGGAAAGCAAGGCGGGAGCGGCGGAAATTGGCGGACGGAAAGCAAGGCGAAAGCGGCCCGCCTTGTAAGGCGGGCCGCTCCGAAAGATAAAAAACATGGCCGCCTGCCCGCGCCGTAAGGCGCGGGCAGGCGGCCGCATTTGCGGCGCATGCCGTTTTTTTACGTTTTGCGGCTTACAGGCCGACCAGGGAGTTCATATACAGCGTCTTGGACCCGTCCTCGCTGATGAAGGACATGGTCAGGCCGCCCGCACGCACGCCCTCGCTGTACGCGGGCATGACCACGCCGTAGAATTTGCCCTGCAAGTCCCCGCTCGTGATGTTCAGGTACACCCAGTTGTCGCCGTACAGATACCAAGAGCCCACCGACGACGTGCCGATCTTGACGACGTTGTTTTCCGCCAGCGTCATGTCCTCTTTGGCATAACCGCCGTTATAGCTCTTCGCATACGCGCTGTCCGTCACGTACGCATAGGCATACTTTCCGTTGGAGACGCTCAAGATCTCCCAGTCGAACACTTTACGCTCGATCTCTCCCGCATAGCGGTTGGGATTTATCACCAGATCGCCGCGCGAGTTGAATGCGTAGCTGCCCACGAACAGGAAATGGTTCCCGCCGCCGAATGCCGTGCGGTTGTGGTATGCGAGCAGGTTCGCGCCCGCCGACGTCGTGATCATGTCGTTGTGGCCGGGTGCGAAGAAATCAAAGTTGGGACGCGTATCGTTCGCATTTGTGCGCCAGCTGAACGATCCGCTCACACGGTTGCCCAAACCCTGATCCGCCAACAGCGAATCGAAGGTGCCCGTCGGCGCGCTCGCCGAATAACTGCGCATGTTGTAATCCGCCGAAAACAAGTCCGCCGAAGCCATCAGGTAATACCTGTCCTCGTACGTCACCTTGCTCTCGTCGTAAGCCGCGGGATCCCCCGAATAGATCGCCACGTCTTTGTGATAATTCATCGTCGGGCCTTCCATTCTTTCGGAGGAGATGATCTGCTTGCCGTAACGCTCGGTGTACGTCAGATCCCCGCTCTGTTTTTCAACGCCGTTGTTTCCGTCCTTGCGCAGCCCCGTCTGCGGATCCAGTTCCAGCTGCCAGATGCCGCCGTCGAACGATCCGTAATTGAGGTACATTTTTCCGTCTTCGCCGTAAATGATGCTCGGATCGATCGCGTTCGGCGCTTTGGTTTTGAGCGTGCTGTCATACGCCCAGTTGTCCTTGGAAAAGATCAGCGTGTCGACATAGCTGTACGGGCCCTCGATGCTGTCCGCATGACACAGGAACAGAACGCTCGTGCCGCAGCCGAATCTTGCCGTCCAGCAGCCGTACAGCCACCAGCCGCCGTCCGCCGCTTTCGTCACTTCGGGCGCCCACAATACATAGTTTTCGCCCCACAGCGAATGCGCCGATTTCAAAAGCTCGTACACTTCCTGCAACTCCGCCGTGCCCGCCTGGTACAG
>CALVMA010000116.1 GCA_944341655.1 uncultured Clostridia bacterium
CTGATCGCGGGCGGCGTCAAGGCATGTCCCGTGGGCTGTATCGGGAAAAAGACATGCGTGAACGTATGTCCGTACGGAGCGATCTCGGTCGGCGACGAGGGATATTCCGTAGTCGATAAAGAGAAATGCACGAGCTGCGGCACCTGCATCCGCGATTGTCCGAAGAACATTATTTCGCGCATTCCCAAGAGCGCAAAAGTATTTATCGCGTGTTCCAACCACGGGAAAGGCAAGGATGTCATGGAGCTTTGCAAGCGCGGCTGCATCGGGTGCGGTATCTGTGCAAAGAGCTGTCCGGAAGGGGCGATCGCGATGAAAGACGGCTTGCCCGAGATCGATTATTCCAAATGCGTCGGATGTTTGAAGTGCGTGGAGAAGTGTCCGCGCAAGTGTATCAAAGAACATTGAGGCTGAGCATGTACAAAAGATACGTATTGTTTGATTTTGACGGTACGCTGTTCGATACGAGCCCGGGGATCTTGCGCTGTCTGCGGGCCGTTCTGGAAAAGAACGGAATGGACGCGCACACGGACCGCTGGCTGCACCGTTTTATCGGGCCGCCCGTCATAGATGCGCTGATGGAGTTTTACGGCGTATCGAGGGAAGAAGCGGAGCGTCTGAAAAGCGAGTACAGGGTATTGTACCGTGCGGAAGGGGTGTACGAATGTGCGCCGATGGAGGGCGCGGAAGATTGCCTGCGCGCGTTGCGGGCGGCGGGCGTGAAGATCGCGGTGGCGACGTCCAAGCCCGAATATTTTGCGGTGCAGATCTTGGAGCGGTTTAAATTTACGGAATATTTTGACGCCGTGTGCGGAGCTGAGTCGGACGCGCATTCGGGAAAGGCGGAGATCGTGGCGCGGGCGTTGAAAAAGCTGAATGCGCCTGCGGACGATGCCGTGATGGTCGGAGACCGCAAGTACGACGTTCTCGGTGCAAAAGCCTGCAAAATACCTTGCATCGGACTGGATTCGGGGTTTGCGGAAGAGGGTGAATTTGCCGCCGCGGGAGCGGTGGCTGTGGTGTCCGGATTCAGGGAACTGACGGAGATGTTGCTGGGTTAAAAGGCGGTTTTTTCTTATAAAAAGAGGTTGTGCATTTTGCATACCTCTTTTTTATTGTGAAAAGTATGTAATTGTGTATAATATCGGAAAAAAAGTTAATAATTGACAAAAAAGCTGTGATTAGCTCTCAAAATGAAAATTATGAATAAAATTTTCAAAAAAAATGCACAAAAATGCAAAAAGGGGCTATACAAATCGATGTTTGAATGTTATAATATATTTGGTTCATTTTAGATTTCACAGTATTGCGCAAAGGGTTGCGCAGGTTCAGCTGTAATTTTCTTGACATCAGAGGTGGCACATTGGAAAAGATAGGTATTATTGATTTAGGCTCAAATTCGGCAAGGCTCGTGATCGTCGAACTGTTCGGCGAAGGGCATTACATGGTAGTGGACGAGCTGAAAGAAAGCGTGCGTCTTGGGCAGGACATGGAGAGAGACGGCTTTTTGAAGCCGCAGCGGGTTGCGGAAACGGTAAAGACGCTGAAAATGTTTAAAAAACTTGCGGATGCGAGCAAAGTAGACCGCATCATCGCGGTTGCGACGGCGGCGGTGCGCCGTGCGAAAAACCAGCGGAGTTTTTTGGATGAGATCCAGGCGACCTGCGGGATCAAAGTGAAGGTGCTCAGCGAGGAAGAGGAAGCGACGCTTGTCTACCGCGGAGTCATCAATTCGATGGATATCCCGAAGGGGATTATTCTGGAGATCGGCGGCGGAAGCACGAAGATCGTCTATTACAACCGCAGGAATATGCTCAATTACGTGACGTTGCCGTTCGGGGCGGTCACGTTGACGGATCTGTTCAAGAACGACGGGCTTACGCCGGAAGAGCAGACGGCGAAAGTGGAGGAGTTTTTCACCGAACAGCTTTCGTCCATCGAATGGCTTAAAGAGGTAGATCCGGACGCGCAGATGATCGGGGTAGGCGGGTCGTTCCGCAACATATTCAAGATCAGCAAGATGGTACGCAAATATCCTTTGGATACCGTTCACAATTACGTATTGCCCGTAGAAGATTTTGAGTCTATCTATGACATGATCAAGGTATTGGATATAGACAAAAAGCGCAAGATCAAGGGGCTTTCGTCGGGCAGGGCGGACATACTTCCCGCGGCGCTTGCGGTCGTGAAGTCGTTTACGAGCTATATGCATTTTGAGACGTTCACGATCGGCGGATCGGGTTTGCGGGAAGGCATTATGTTTAACCAGGCGATGCCGATCACGCAAGAAAAGCCGATTTCGGACATTTTGGGTTACAGTCTGAACAGTCTGGTCCGGTATTACGAATGCGACGAAAAGCACGTGGAGCACGTGGTGAATTTATCGGTGCAACTGTTCAAGCAGTTGCGGGTGCTGCACAAATTCCCGAGGCAATACCTGAAAATACTCAAAGTGGCGGCGACGTTGCACGATTGCGGAAACCGCATCAAGTTTTACAATCATCAGAAGCACAGCTGTTATATGATTCTGAACGCGACGCTGTTCGGTATCACGCACCGTGAGATCGTGCTTGCGGCGTTTGTGGCGGGATGTCATAAAAAGGAAGACATATCTTTGGCGGATTGGATGCGCTACAAGGACATCGTGCAAGAGGAAGACCTGGAAGCGGTGCGCAAGCTCGGGGTGATATTGCGTATTGCGGAGAGTCTTGACCGCAGTTGCAGCGGTACGATCAAGGGGATCAACTGTGATGTTTTGGGCGATTCCGTGATCATGAAGACGGAAGTGGACGGCGACGCGTCTCTGGAGATCCGCGACGCGATGACTGCGAATGCGGAATTCCGTAAATCGTTCCGTAAAAACTTGGAAATCCTGTAATGGGAGGGATGTAGCCGCAAATTTTTTTGCGGCTATTATCGAATTCGAAGAAATGAAGATCATACTGGCGAGTGCGAGCCCGCGCAGGCGCGAACTGTTGTCGAAGATCGTGAAAGAATTTGACGTCATTCCGTCGGTAAAAGAGGAGCATGCGGACGATCGCCTGCCGCCGGAGAAGCTGGTGCAGCAGTTGGCGCGGCAGAAAGCGGAAGACGTATTTGCGGGGCACGGGGACGATACCGTGATCGGAGCGGATACGGTGGTATATTTTGACGGCAAAGTTTTGGGCAAACCTGCGGACGAAGAGGATGCAAAAAGGACGTTGCGTGCTCTTTCGGGAAAGACGCACTCGGTATATACGGGTTGGTGCGTACTGCACGGGAAAGAAAGGGAGCAAGGATACAGCCGTTCGGACGTCACGTTTTGCAGGCTTTCGGAAGAGTTTATAGAAGAATATGTCCGCAGCGGTTCGCCGATGGATAAAGCGGGCAGTTACGGGATACAGGACGACGGGCGTCTTGTGGAAAAATACGAAGGAAGTTACACAAATATAATCGGGCTTCCTGTGGAGGAATTGCGCGCGGTTCTGCGCAAAATCGGAGTGAGCATATGATCAAACTTGCAATCGATCTGGGATCGTCGGTGACAAAAATTTATAAGATCGGGAGCGGCATCGTGCTTGCGGAAGCAAGTTGTGTCGCAGTTGCGTCGGGTTCGAACACGGTCAAGGCGATCGGCGAGGAAGCGAAGCAGCTGATCGGGAAGACGGCGGAATTTACGACCATTGTTTTTCCGGTATTTGAAGCGGACATTGTCAATGAAGGCATGGCGGCGGTCATGTTGAAATATTTTCTGAGAAAGATCGGGATAGGCAAGCCGCAGGCGAAGCGTGCGGAAGTGGTATTCGGTGTCCCGTGCGGGGCGGAAGACGCGCTTTTGGATAAATATTACCGGCTGGCGGATGCCTGCGGGATCGGATCGGTGCATTTTGTCGAGGTGCCCTTTCTTTCGGCGTTCGGGCAGAACCTTACGCTGAACGAAAGTTCGCCCGTTTTTGTGGTGGATATCGGCGGCGGCAGCACGAACATTGCGGCATTTTCTTTGGACGGGATCATCGCGGGGGTCGGCCTGAACATCGGCGGCGGGAATATCGACAGTCACATCATTGACAAGGTAGCCGATTCGTTTAATTTGAAGATCGGTTTGCTGACGAGTGAAAAGCTCAAACGTACGGCGGCGAGTTTGTACGAAGCGGACAATGAAAGCATGGTCGTAAACGGCAGGGATATCACGAGCGGCAGGCCGCGTTCGGTGGCGGTGGCTTCCGCGGATATTTTCGAGTGTGCCCGTATTTTTGCCGATAAGATCATTGAATATACGAGCATGATACTTGCTAAACTTCCGGCGGAGGTATCGGCGTCGGTCTGGCACAGCGGGATCTATCTTTCGGGCGGCGGAGCGAAGCTGATCGGGCTGGACGATTATTGATCGCGCAAGCTGCAGATGGACGTAAACTTGGCGGACGAGCCGCAAATGGCGGTGGTATTGGGCGGCGGCAGGACCGTAGGAAACAGCGATATACTGGAAACGGTGCGGATCGACTATTAAAAGCCGAAAAAAGAAAACGTGTTTCAAGTTAAATCCCGAAATAATTTCGGGATTTTTTTGTTGACTTGACGGTGCAGGGGGAGTGTGATATAATGTATTCAATAAGCTACCGTGGAGGGGGATTTTATGGAAAAAGTTGCAAAAAAATGCGCGTTCCGCGAACGGTTGAGCCGTTTTGCTGAAAACGCCAAAGTTTGGACGGAGAAATATTTTTTGCGGATTTTTGCGGTTGCGGCAGCGCTTCTTGTCTTTGTGATCGGATTTTTCATGCAGATAAGATATAAACCGAACGAGCAGGTACAGGCGTCGGCTTCGTTTGACGGTTCGATTCCGTCGGCGGATGATATTCTGCCGATGCTTGCAGGGCTGGATGTCGGGTTTGATCAAGGTATGTTCAA
>CALVMA010000117.1 GCA_944341655.1 uncultured Clostridia bacterium
ACTCATCTGCGACAGCTTGGGATCCACATCCGAGATCGCCGCCCAAAACGAAGAATACAGCGTAGGAAAAATCACGATGATCGCCACCACCGCCGGCGCCCGCATGGGCTTGAGCAATAAAATAAGAATAAAGATCACGCTGATCGTGGGGATCGCACGTATCACCGCAATGAACGGCACGATAAACCGCCGGAAGCCCCCGAACAGGTGCGCCAAAACCGCACAGCCCAGCGCAAGAAGAAACGACACCAAAAACGAATAGACAGACCGCCACAAAGAATTTCCCAGAGCCGTCCAAAACGCACTTTCCGCAAAACACGCAAAAAGCTCCCGCACCGCCTCTAAGGGCGTGGGGAGTATCAATGCTACCCCGATCGCCGCCGCCGCAATCCACCAAACGGCAAGGACTGCGGCAAAAACGGCGAACGGATAAATACAATCCGCCAGGATCTTTTTTGTTCGCGCTTTCATTGATTTTCCGATTTTTCTATATGTTTTTCTTGTTTTTTCGCTCTTTTATTCCTTATGCGCGGAATTTATGCCTCATAGAAAAAGCCGTCCGGCAACTGCGCCACGCCCAGACGCGTCACGTAATCCTCGACCGAGTCTTTGACCTCCGCGGCCGATTTGTAGCCGAGATTGCACCGCTCGATCGTCGTTACCGTAAAGTTCAGCCCCGTCATCGTCGTCTGATAATCGGTGTTGTTTTTGTTGTATTCACCGAGAGCCGCTTGGAATGCCGCAATGTTTTCTTCCTCTTCGAGCCATGCCGCATTGCCCTTCAACGCCTCGCCGAATGCCGTAAGAAACGCACCGTTCTCCGAAACAAACGAGCTCCTCACGATCAGCGACGCCTGCGGATAGCTTTCAAAACCCGTAAGCTCTTTCCATTCCGCCTGTAAATCCACGACCACCTGCGCCGTGTCCACTTTCGCCTGGCACTGCGTGAGCTGCGGCTCGCCGAGAACGCCCAACGCTTCCGCGCCCGATTGCTTCGCCGCCGCCAGATACTGGATCACTTCGCTCCCTTGTTCGCACGATTGCAGGTACACTTTGTCCGCGCTCGCCGCCGTGCTGCCAAGCTCGCTCTCAATTCCGTTTTCCGTCAGAAGATATTGCAAAAGCTGGATCGTCGTGGCCGCCGTCGTGTAGACGACCTTCCCTTTCAGCGACGCAAGCGTATCCGCTTGCGTGTTCACTCCCGCTATATACAGGTTCCCGAATACGTTGGACGAGACCAAACGGATCGCCTGCCCCTTGCTCGCCACCGTCGCCGCCCCGATCGTGGGCATGATCGCCAGATCCGCCTGCGTCGTCGCAAATACCTGCCCGATCGAACCCGCATTGATGATGCGGAACGAAACTTCGTAACCGTCGATATCCACGCCCTCCGTAAACGCCTTCGCCACCGCGAGCGCGGGCGTTCCGTCGGGAAGATAGACGCTCACCGTCTTGGTTTCGCCCTGCTCCTCCTCTTTTCCCGCATCGCCGCATGCCGCAAACGCCATCACTCCGAAGACCAGCATCAAAACCGATACGATCGTCGCAAAAAACTTTTTCATATACTTATTCTCCTTTTTTCCTTTCTTTTAAACTTGCTTTCCGGGAAGGATTCAATATTTCGAAATCAGAGTCTTCGCCGTCACGCCGCAGATCATTCCCAGCTTGCCCGTCAACGCGTTCACGACCTCTTGCGGCGCGTCCAAAACAACCGACATCACCGAGATCTTCTTCTGCCTGTAAGGTATCCCCATTCTGCCGATTATGTATTCGCCGAAATCGTGCAAAATCGCGTTCAGTTTCTCCGAACATTCCGTATTTTCAACAATGATGCTCACCGCCGCAACCCTGTTTTCAGACATAAAAAAACTCCTTCCGCCCACAGCAAAAAGGAGGTGCAAAAAATCCCCGAAAGATTTTTCCATGTATCTCCCCTTTACCGTCGGGACGTACCCTTCGATTCAGGTTTAAATTCGGCTATCATTATAATGTATTCCGCCCGAAAAAGCAAGCATTCCTTTCCGCTTTTTCCTCTTTTACCCAAAAACCGCGCGGTTTTCCTACCCCCGCCGCATAATCTTGCTTATCCTGCGCAAACTGTTGATATGTTCCGGAAAATGTTATGGATCGCCGTGCTCGCCGCCTGCCTGGCCGCGACACTCCTGATCGCCATGAGTTTTACAAACGATGCGCATCACTCCCGTCTGCGCAAATATCTGTACGGCGCGGAACCGTGCTGCCGCATCTGCGAGGATTGCCCCCGCACGCACGCGCCTTTACAGCCGCGCATTTGCGCGTGAACGCACGCCCGGCACCCTTTTTCGGGCATTGCGATGCTTTGCCGCAATACCGCGGGGCCGCCGCGCATTTTCATGCGCGGCGGCATCTTTTTTATCCGATAAATTTGTTCAGCAGTTCCATGTTGTTTTCCGTAAAGTCTTTCATCTCTTCCGGAGAAAGCTTTTTATAAGAAAGCATCGCCATGTAATAGATCTGGTTCGCCACAAACTTTTGCTTGTCCGCATCCAGCCCCGCAAACGCCTGCACCGCCGGATTCGACGTGTTGATCACGATCGTCATGTCCCTGTCCGCATCGGCGCCCGCCAGTCCGTAAAATGCGTTCATTTCTCCGAAACGGCGCGAAAATTCCGATACGTTGATCACCGCAGGGATCGACTCGCTCTTGAATTTCTCCGCTTTTACCGCGATCGTCGTGTTCTTCAGCGCCGCTTTGAACGCGTCCACCAACGCTTTGTTGTCCTCCGCGTTGCTCTCGCCCTCTTTTAATGCGGAATCCACGTCCGCATCGATGCGCATAAATTTATATTTGCCCGTCTCTTTGTATTCGAGATAGCTCACAAAATGCGGATCGATAAACGTATCGCAGACGATGGCGTTCAATCCCGCATTCTTAAACATCGAAATATACTGCGCCTGCCCCACTTCGTCGGATACATAATAGACCGTCGTCGCCTCTTTCGGCTCCTCTTTTTTCTCCTGCGGATCCGCCGACGTATCTTCCGCTTTCTTTTCCGCCTCGGACTCCGCACCCGTAAACTCCGCCAGCGTCTTGTATTCCGCGTTCAGATCTTTAAAGACTATAATGTCCTTGACTTTGGAATAGAAATCTTCGTCCTTGATGCAACCAAGCTTCACAAATACGGAAATATCGCTCCAGCAGTTGCAGAACTTCTCCCTGTCCGTCTTGAAAAGCCCCGTGAGTTTGTCAGCCACTTTCTTCGTGATATGCTTGGAAATCTTCTGCACCTGCCGGTCGTTCTGCAAAAAACTCCTCGAAACATTCAAAGGAATATCAGGACAATCGATCACGCCGTTCAACAGCAAAAGATATTCGGGTATGACTTCCTTGATGTTGTCCGCAATGAATACCTGGTTGCAGTACAGCTTTACCTTGCCGCGCTCCAATTCCACCTTGCTCTTTACCTTCGGGAAATACAAGATCCCCTTCAGACGGAAAGGATAATCCATGTTCAGATGGATCCAGAACAGAGGATCATGATAATCGTGGAATGTCTTGCGGTAAAAATCTTTGTATTCCTCTTCCGTGCAATCCTTCGGATTCTTCAAATAGAGCGGCTGCGTGTCATTGAGCGGCTTATCCTCTTTGCCCGTGAAATTCAGATAAATATTGTACGGCATGAACGCGCAATATTTCTCGACCAACGTGCGGATACGGCTCTCTTCCAAAAACTCTTTCTCTTCCGCCGCAATGTGCATCACGATCTTCGTGCCGCGCTCCTGCTTGTCGCATTCCTCGATCGTGTACGTGTTTTCACCGTCCGATTCCCAATGCACGCCCTTCGCGTCCGCCTTATAAGATTTCGTGAAGATCTCTATGTTCTCGGAGACCATGTACGCCGAATAAAATCCCAGGCCGAAATGCCCGATGATCCCTTCACCGCCCGCCTTTTCGTATTTGGAAAGAAAATCCGCCGCACCCGAAAACGCGATCTGCGTAATGTATTTCTCCACTTCGTCTTCCGTCATTCCCAGCCCGTTATCTTCGACCGTCAGCGTCTTGGCTTGCTTGTCGACCGAAATTTTTATGCAAAATTCGCTCTCGTCCGCCTGCGCTTCCCCCATGTCCGTCAGCTTTTTGAATTTCGTGATCGCGTCGACACCGTTCGCCACGATCTCGCGCAAAAATATATCCTTATCCGAATACAGCCACTTTTTGATAATGGGCATCATGTTTTCGCTCGAAATGCGAATGTTTCCTTGTTTAGCCATAATAACACCTCCCTATAATCAAAAACCCCGCGCACAGCGGGGTTTGTTTTTTAATTAGTCGTTTTTATTCTGATTTTCCAGCATCTCAGCTATGGACGCACCGCCGATACCGCCTTCCGTCCATTCTCTAAACTCGTCGTCTTCCCTGTTCTCCCGAGGCTGACGCGCCCTTCTGGGTTTGCGGTCGCCTTTCTCTTCCGCATTGTTCTCGCGGCGGGGACGAACTTTCATCACTTCCGGTTCGGGAAGCAACGCTTTGATGGAAAGCGTCATCTTCTTGTTCGCAGGATCAAGCACAAGGATCTTCGCATCGATCTCTTCGCCGATCGTCAGAACAGAAGTCGGATTCTCCAGCCATTCATGAGAGATCTGGGAAACGTGGACAAGCCCGTCTACACCGTTTTCCACTTCCACAAACGCTCCGAAAGGTACAATGCGCACAACTTTGCCGTGCACCACGTCGCCTTCCGCATATTTTTCAGCTACCAAGTCCCAAGGCTGGGGCTGAAGCTGTTTATATCCGATCGAAACTTTTTTGTTCTCTTCGTCTACTTTCAAAACCTTGAACTGGTATTTCTTGCCGATCTCCAAAACGTCGGTCACGTTCTTCGCGCCAGACCACGACAGATCCGAAATGTGCGCAAGACAGTCAAACCCGTTCACGGACACGAACGCTCCGAAATTGGTCACGCGCTCCACTTTGCCTTCCACCACGTCGCCGACGTGAACGGTCGCAAAGAATTCCGCTTCCTTCTCCGCTTTCGCCGCATCGCGCGCCGCTCTCTCTTCTTCCAGGATCACACGCTGCGACGCAATGATCTCCTTTTTGCGGTCAGACTTCTTGATCTCCAATGCTTTCAGACGCAGCTTCTTGCCTACGTATTTTTCAAGCTCCTTCACATATCCCATGCGGATCTCTTTGGCAGGCACAAATACCGAATACGTACCCATAGACGCAGTCAGTCCGCCTTTGTTGAAACCCGTGCACGTCACGTCGAATTCTTCGCCGCCCGCGATCGCATCGATCTTTCCTTCCTCTTCCTTCATCTGACGAATGATTTTCTGAGAAAGTTTTACGGGGTTCGCGGGAGATACGACCATCACTTCGATCTCTTCGCCCACTTTCGCCGCAAAGTCTTCCGCTTTATATTCTTCGCATTCGATCTCGTCTTTTTCAAGCAAGATTTCCTTTTTAAAATTGGGCAACAACACAGCCACGCCTTCATCCGAAGCCGAAGATATGATCGCGCTCACCAGCTGACCTTTCTTCAATTTTGACTGTCCGTTATCCATCTGCGCAACGACGTCTGCCATACTCGTTTCGACTTCGTTCGTTGCCTTTACTTCCGTGTTGTTATCCATCTTAAAAAGAACCTCCTGCGTTTGCGTGTGCGGAGTCGATGCTCCGGACACAATGCCTACATTTTTAAAATTTTTTATTTTTGCACCGTCAAATTCCGCCGCATCCGTCACACGGAAAACATTCGCACACCGGCTTTTGCATATTTCATACAGCTTGTTCGTATTGCTGCTGTTTGCTCCGCCGATCACGACCATCGCATCGCTCTTTCCCGCAAGATATGCCGCTTCTTTCTGACGCTCTTTAGTAGTATAGCAAATTGTTTTAAAAATCTCAACTGTTTTTTCGCTAATCTTTTCAATAATTTTAATAATTTTTACAAATTTTTCCTCGGAACAGGTGGTTTGCGCCACAACCGCCACATTTTTCCCCGCAAGCCCCTTCAATTCTTCTTCGTCGCCCCGTTCCACGACCACCGCGTCCTCCGCCCAGCCGCAGATCCCGATTACCTCCGGATGGCTCTTTTCGCCGATCACCGCCACCGTCTTGCCCTGCGCCGACTGCTCCTTAGCTATGACCTGGATATGCCGCACAAACGGACAGGTACAGTCCACGATGCGGATGTTCCGCTCCGCACACTCCTCATACACGCTCTTGCCCACGCCGTGCGAACGCAAAATAAGCGTGGCGCCCGACGGCACCTCTTCTACACGCTCCACCGTCTTTATCCCGCGCGCCTTCACCGCTTCCGTCACGCTCGGATTGTGCACGATCTCCCCCAAAAGATAGGTGTTCTCCGCTTCTATCGACATCGCCGTTTCCACGGCGTGCCGCACTCCTTTGCAAAACCCGCTGCTCTTTGCAACCGTGATCTTCATCTCTTTGCCTTTTTCCGCGCCTTCTTCGCGCGCTTCTCCTCTTCCGTCTTCGCAATGTAATCATGCTTGGTCGCAAGCATCCGCTCACGGATCCGCTCTTCCGCCCGCTCGTAATCCTCCGCCTGCATGCGCAGATCGTAAAAATCCGAAAAATCGATCGGATCCCCGACCACGATCTTCGTACGAATGAACAGCCGCGTCTTGCGCAGACACATTACGGGATATACCGGCACTTTCGCCTTGATCGCAAACAGCGCCGCCCCGCCCTTCAGCGGCAAAAGCTCCACGTCTTTGGTCTTGTTGCGCGTACCCTCGGGAAACATCGAGATCTTTTCCCCGTTTTTCAGATACCGCAGCGCCGTCATCACCGCCTTCGCGTCCTGCCCGTCCCTCGAAACGGGGATCGCTTCCACGATGTCGCAAAGATGCGCCAAAAACTTGCTCTTGTAAAGCTCTTTCTTCGTTATGAAATGCACCTTCTCTTTGGTCGTGCATGCCATATGCACGATGTCCCAGATACGGTAATGATTCCCGACCAATACGCACGCGCCGTCCTTGACTTTGTCCTTCCCGATCAGTTTGTACGGGTACACCACCTGCACAAACGCGTTGACTACCTTTTTCAAAAATCCGTACGTCAGCATTTCACACCCTTTCCTGGATCTTATTTTCTATGAACGCCAACACTTCGTCGATCGTCATGTCGGACGTGTCTACCTCCACCGCGTCCGCCGCTTTGCAGAGCGGGGAAAACTCGCGCGTCGAATCGTTTTTGTCCCGCTGCTCGATCTCCTTTTGTAGCGCCGCAAGATCCACCGCAAATCCCTTCGCCCTCAATTCGTCGTAACGCCTTTTCGCGCGCACCGAACTCTTCGCCGTCACGTAGAACTTGAACTCCGCGTCGGGCAGCACGAACGAACCGATGTCCCGCCCGTCCAGCACGCACGATTGCTCGCCCGCGATCCTGCGCTGCATTTCAACCATCTTTTCCCGCACGCACCGCAGCGCCGATATATCCGACGCCGCCATCGAAACCTCGGGACGGCGGATCGCCTCCGAAACGTCTTCCCCGTCCAAAACGGTGTGCTGCGTCCCGCCCTTGTATTCGATGCGAAGATCCAGCCCGTCCATCAGAGGCTTCACCTTCTCTTCCGTAACCTGCCCGATGCCCTCGCGCAGTGCTTTCAGCGCGCATGCCCTGTACATCGCGCCCGTATCCAAATATAAAATATTGTGCGCTTTGGCAAGCAGTTTCGCGATCGTGCTCTTCCCGCTGCCCGAAGGCCCGTCCAACGCCACGGCAAATTTTTTCAGATCCTTGCGCAATCCTTTCGCCCCGCGCAAATAAACGTGCTCCGCTCTCTCGCATTCCGCCAGCAGCAACACCCGAATGCAGAGCGGGAGCGCTCCGTCCATCTCCGGCTCCAGCGAAGAATACAATGCCGTGTGCGAGTACCCCGCCTCGCGCGCCGCTTTCGCCGGATACAGCGAACGTATGTCCGACGTATTCGAAAAAAGAATGCAGACGATCTCCTCTTCCTTTAAATTGTTCTTGCGCACCGTCTCGTCCAGCAGTTCCTTCACCGCCTTACGGATCTCCTCGGGGGTGTCCGCCCCGACCGTCGTCGCTCCGCGTATCCCTTTCATCTCTCTCCTCCGCCGTTTTTTCGTTTTTTAGTCATTTATGTCAGGCATAATACTCTGCAATCGCCCAAATTCAATGAATAGAATTGCCCGCCGCATAGCCCGTCATGAATGCGATCTGCAAATTAAATCCGCCCGTAAACGCATCCACGTCCAAAACTTCTCCGCAAAAATACAGTCCTTCCGACGTTTTGCACTGCATGGTTTTGGGATCGATCTGCTTTACGTCCACGCCTCCGGATGTCACGATCCCCTCGCCGATCGGACGCAAAGACAGCGGCCGCAGGGCAAAAAACTTCAACGCGTGCACGAGCCTGCCGCGCGCTTCCCGTTGCAGAGAATGCGAAAACAGCGACGGCGAAATGCCCGCCTGCGCGAGCACGGGAAGGATCAGGCTCCGCGGGAGCAGTTCTTCCAACGCGTGGCGCATTTGCTTGTTTTTGTACTTTTCCAGATCGCGCAAAATCCTTTTGTCCAGCGTCTCCTCGTCCAGCGCGGGTTTGAAATCGATCAAAATACGCACCTGCGAAAAATCCTGCGTGCCGTTGAGCAGGCTGGAAAGCGAAAGGACGATCGGGCCGGAAACGCCGAAATGCGTAAAGAGCATCTCCCCGAAAAAGCCGCCCGCTTCCTTGCCGTTTATCCGCGCCGATACGCGGACGTTTTTCAGCGACAGCCCCTGCAGGGCAGATAATTCGGACATGTCGCAGACGATCCCGCACAGCGCGGGTTTCAAAGGCGTGACGCGCAATCCGAAATCCCTCGCAAAGGCATAGCCGTCGCCCGTGCTGCCCGTGAGAGGATAAGAAACTCCCCCCGTGCACACGACGACACAATCAAAGCTCTGTTCCCCGCGCGAGGAAACGATCCTGTATTCTCCGCCCTCTTTCGAAAGCGACCGCACCTCTTCGTTGAACAAAAAGCGCACGCCCACCGCACGGCAATAGTTTTCCAGACAGCGCGTGACGTCGCTCGCTTTGTCCGAGGCGGGAAAGACACGGTTGCCGCGCTCCACTTTCAGGGGCAGCCCGCCCTCTTCCAAAAAGCGCATCAGCCTTTCGGGCGGAAAAGCATGGACACAGCCCGTCAGAAATTTTGCGTTGTGCACCACGTTTTCCAAAACGGTTTCCGGCGGACAGTCGTTTGTCACATTGCATCGGCCTTTGCCGGTGATGTAGATCTTTTTCCCTGCCTTCTCGTTTTTTTCCAAAACGGTAACGTCGTTCCCGTTCTTTGCGGCGGCATACGCCGCCATCAGTCCGGACGCCCCCGCTCCGATCACCGCAACCCGCTTCATAGTTACCCCTCTTCCGCTCGTTCTTCCCATAAGCAAAGAGCAGCGAAAGCCGCATCTCCGGCTTTCGCTGTCATTCTTTTTAAAGCATCAGACGGGATAGACTTTGTCCGCACCGTCTGCAAGATTCTTGTCGATGCCTTCCTTGGCGGCTTTGCGCCATTTGAAATAGTTCAACGCGACCTGCCCGAATACCGCATAGGAGAGAACATCCTCTTCCTGCTCCATATATTCCGCGATCTCCGCTTTGAACTGATCGTATTCGGGTTTCAGATCGTCCGCAGGACGGTACGTGATCCGCTTTTCGTCCCCGATACATTTCTTCACGACCGCAGCATCGGGCTCCGCAGGAAGTTTGCCGTATTCGCCGCGCAATAACCCCTTGAACTCCTTGGTCACCATTTTATAACGCTCGCCCGAAAGCACGTTCAAAACCGCCTGCGTGCCGACGATCTGCGACGAAGGCGTGACCAGCGGAGGATACCCGCAGTCCTTGCGCACATTCGGTACTTCCGCCAGAACTTCGCCCAGCTTATCCGACTTGTTCTGCTGTTTCAGCTGCGATATAAGATTGGACAGCATTCCGCCCGGTACCTGGTAAATCAGCGCATTGATGTCGATGGAAAGCACCTTCGGCGAAAGGAATCCGTCCTTCTTCAGGCGCTCCGCCACTCCCTTGAAATGCTCCACGATCGGCAAAAGCTTCTGAATGTCGATCCCCGTGTCATAAGGCGTGCCCGCAAGCGTCGCCACCAACGGCTCCGTCGCAGGCTGGCTCGTACCGTTGCCGAGCGGCGAAAGCGCCGTGTCCACAATGTCGACGCCCGCCTCGATCGCTTTCAGGTTGACCATGTCGCCCGTACCTGCCGTATTGTGCGTATGCAGATGTACTTTCGTCTCCGGCTTCAATTCCTTCTTCAGCTGCGATACGAGATCGTACGCCGTGTAAGGAAGCAAAAGGTTCGCCATGTCCTTGATACAGATATTGTCCGCACCCATGCTCTCCAACTGCTTGGAAAGTTTGACAAAATATTCCGTCGTGTGCACGGGGCTGGTCGTATAACTGATCGCCGCTTCACAGATGCCGCCGTATTTCTTGATCGCTTTCATCGACGTTTCCAGGTTGCGCGGATCGTTCAGCGCATCGAAAACACGCACCACTTTTACGCCGTTCTCGATCGACTTCGCCACAAATTTTTCCACGACGTCGTCAGAATAATGACGATACCCCAAAAGGTTCTGACCGCGCAAAAGCATCTGGATCGGCGTCTTTTTCAAATATTTGCGCAACGTGCGAAGCCGCTCCCACGGATCTTCGTTCAAAAACCGAAGACAGGAATCAAACGTCGCTCCGCCCCACGCTTCCAATGAATAGTATCCGATTTCATCCAGCTGCTCCAGCACAGGGATCATTTCGTCGATACGCATGCGCGTCGCCGCCTGCGACTGGTGCGCATCGCGCAATATGGTATCCGTTATCAATACTTTTTTATTCGCTTTATTTGCCATTGCTTTTCTCCAAAATCAGATCGTTCATCCCCGCATGCCTCCGACCGGAAGCCGCGGCCCGGATCGCTTTATCAACCGCCGAAGCACGCAAGCAGGAACCCTGCCGCCACCGCCGAACCGATCACGCCCGCTACGTTCGGGCCCATCGCGTGCATCAGCAAATGGTTGCTCGGATCGCTCTCGCGCCCCACGTCCTCGGATATGCGCGCCGCCATCGGCACCGCCGAAACACCCGCAGAACCGATCAGCGGATTGATCTTGCCGCCCGAAAGCTTGTTCATCAGCTTCGCCATCAGCAGGCCGCCGACCGTTCCGAAACTGAACGCCATAAGGCCGAGCGCTATGATATACAGCGTCTGCAACTGCAAGAACGTCGTGCCGAGCGCCTTGCATCCCACCGATACGCCCAAAAAGATCGTGATCGTATTCATCAGCCCGTTCTGCGCCTGCGAAGAAAGACGTTCCACAACCCCGCTCTCTCTCATCAGATTCCCGAGCATCAGCATGCCGAGCAGAGGAATCGCGTCCGGCAACAGCAAACCTACGACCAACGTCACAAGGATCGGGAATATGATCTTCTCGATCTTCGTCACTTCGCGCAGCTGCTTCATCTTGATCGCACGCTCTTTCTTCGTCGTGCAAAGCTTCATGATCGGTTTTTGTATGATCGGGATAAGAGCCATGTACGAGTACGCCGCGATCGCGATCGTCGAAAGCAGGTCTTCGTCCGTAAACCTCGACAGCGCCTGCGTCAGATAGATCGCCGTAGGGCCGTCCGCCCCGCCGATGATCCCGATCGATGCCGCCGCCGCCGCATCGAAACCGAGCAGTACCGCTCCCACAAACGTCAGAAATACCCCCAACTGCGCCGCCGCACCGATCAGCATGCTCTTCGGATTCGCGATCAGGGGGCCGAAATCCGTCATCGCGCCGATGCCGAGGAAGATCAGAGGAGGATAGATTACTTTATCGACACCGATATACAGGTACCGCAATAATCCCCAGCTTTCGCTCTCCGTGCCTTCGTTGCTGATCCACAGCACTTCCTTCGCCCCCGGTATATTGATAAGAAACATACCGAACGCGATCGGCAAAAGCAACAGCGGTTCAAATTTTTTAACAATCGCAAGATACATCAGAATAAAGGAAACCGCGATCATGACATAATTCTGCCAGTCGCTCTGCGCAAGCCCGCTCGATTCCCATAAATTCAGAAACATCTCGCCGATATTTACAAGTAAATTCGACTGCATTTGAACCCCCTATCAGCCGATCACCGCAAGGACAGCATTCGTTTCGACATTGTTCCCGACTGCCGTTTTAAACGACACCTTTCCGTCGCAGGGCGCCGTAATATCGTTATCCATTTTCATCGCTTCCAGTACAAGTATCGGCTGATCCTTCTTGACGGCATCCCCTTCTTTGACGAGCAGCTTCTTGATCAGCCCCGGAAAAGGAGAAAGCACTTTTTCACCCGATACGGGCCCGGCAGGCTGTGCCGCAGCCGCTGCGGGCGCCGCGGATGCCGCGGGCGCGGGTGCCGCAACCGTATTCACGACCGTCTGATCGGCGCCGATCTCCTCTACGCCGACTTCATAACTTTTACCATCGATAGTAACGACAAATTTACGCATTTTGTTTTCTCCTTATAATCTCTTGATTCTCTTTACTTTAAATTCACAGCTGCTGCTCTCTCCCTCGTAGTACGCCGCGATCGCCGCTACGATCGCCGCCCGCACCTCCGCAGGGATCCCTTCTTCCTCCGCAACCTCGGCCGCCGCAGGCGCCGGTGCGGGCTTTTTCTTCGATGATACGTTTTGACGAACGGATTTGATGATCTTACCGTAAAGCCATACGAAAAAAATCAGTATGACGATCCCGAGAAATGTCACCGCAAACCCAAGCAACGCATAAACAAGCGATTCGCCGATGTTCAGGCGCGTGATCGTCTTTCCCGATTCCGATATGATCGTTTCCGCCAATAAATTCATGACCGTTGCCATCTTTTGCCTCACTTCAAAAGCATTTGCAGCGACGCGATCAGATACTGCTTTACAAACTGAGGCTCAATAATGTTGTCCACATACCCGTTCTTCGCCGCATGGATAGGATCGGAATTTTCTTCCGCATACCTCGCCGCAAGTTTCGCCTTGTCCGCCTTCTTCTCTTCGGAAAATTCGATCTCCGCTCCCTTCGCACCGTCAAACAGCGCGATCTTGGCGTCCGCAAACGCATAACTGTAATCAAATCCCGCCGACTTCGCCGCAAACAACGTGTATCCCAGCCCGATCGCACTGCCGTATACGACGCTCACCTTTGCATTGTCCAGCAAATCGTACACCTCCAGCAGTCTGAAAATGTTTTTCAGAACAAGGCTGTTTTGCGTCGCAAGATCCGCGCGGATCCCCTGCGCATTTACAAAACTGACAAACGGAAGATCGTAATACGCCGCAAACTCCGCAAACGATGCGATCTTCGCAACATTGTTTTCGTTCAGCTCCATCGGCTGCTCCCCGTCGGTCACCACCGCCGCCACCGATATGCCGCCGATCCTGCCCAGCACGCACCGCGCTTCGGGCGAACAGTTTTTACCGACTTCCACGCTCGTGTCTTTGTCGAAAACAGCCGCGATCAGCTCTTCCCCGCCGCACTTCTTGTTCAATGCGGGAAATACTGCGTTCAGATCCGCTCCGTTTTCCACGACCACGGAACTGTATTCGGGCAAAACATTCAAAATCTTCGCCACCGTCTCGCGCACCTGCGCCACGCTCTCCGCTTCAAAAGAAACCAGATTCGTCTTGTCCAAAGCCTTCGCTCCGCCGACCGTCTCCTTCGCCGTATTTTTTCCGCTCTTTGCCGCGATCACCAACGGGCTGTCCGCCGCGAGAACTCCGTTTTTCAAAAAGAAAGTAAAGTCCGCACACGCCGCCAGCAACGCGCTTTGCCCGTACACCTCTCCGTTGATCACCGCAAACTGCGGCACGACTCCGTGAAGCTTGGCCGCACGCGCCAAAAGCTGCGCCAGCCCTTCCAGAACCGTCACGCCTTCTCCGACTTGTACTCCCAGACTGTTCAGAATGTACACAACGGGAGTAGAATTCTTTTCCGCCAGATCAAGACATTTGAGGATCTTTGCACAATTTTCTTTGCTTACACCGCCCGAAAGAACTTCAAAATTCTGCGCCGCTATATATACGGGATTTCCTTCCACCGTCGCAAAACCCGTTACAACGCCCTCTCCGGCCGCTTCTTCGCCGTAAAACTCGTTTTTGGAAAAGCTGAACCCAGCAAGTTCGGCAAAACTGTCCCGATCCACAAGCTCGGAAATCGTTTTACGAATCGCGCTCCCCGCGGCAAGCACTTCACTGCGCCGTTCACGGAGCAATTTGATCTTATCCATACTACCTCCCTGATAAGTATTCCAAATTCAACCAGATAACATTATATCTTATTTTCCGCAAAAAAGCAATTATGTTGCAAACTTTTTTGCACTCCCTCCGAATTTTTTTATCGCGCACGGACCTGCGCGTAAAAAAATTTTCGGAAATTTATCTGCAATCGTCCAAAGTATTTGCTTTTTTCGGGGATTTATTGTAAACTATTCACCGTAGATAAGTATTGCCGTTCAGCGGCAATCCGATACCGCCGCGCTTCCGTAGTTAAATGGATATAACAGCCCCCTCCTAAGGGGCCGTTCCGGGTTCGATTCCCAG
>CALVMA010000118.1 GCA_944341655.1 uncultured Clostridia bacterium
CGCTGTTCCCTGCCGTGCTTGATGAGCTGGTTGATTGTAGGCATTTTTTACCTCCTTGTAAGAATGGAATTTATCTTAAAATTGCCCTTACGCAATTTAAGAAAGCAAATCGTCCTGCGCGAAAAAAATTCCCGATCGACGGGATCTTTCCGCGGTCGCGTCTTTCCTTATTATAAATAAAAAGAAAAACACCTGCGGCAAAAGGGCGCGCGAAAAGATTTACGCCCACAGTCGCAAGTGCTATTTTAGCATTTTCGCGCAGGATTGTCAAACGTTTGAAACAAAATATTCGTCCAAACGCCCTTTTGCCGCGAAAAAATGCCCTTTTTCGTCAAAAAAACCCGGAAAACCCCCTCAGCTCACGCGCGAGCCGAAAATATCCGTCCCCGCGCCCGCCGCCATGACCTTTTTATACGTTTCGTCCTCCGAAAAGTCGCGCTGCTTCGTGTATTCGCCGCCCAGCGCCTCGATCGCGAATTTCAGCTCCTGGAAGGTCACAAAATCGATGTCCTCCCGCTCGATGCGCTCGGTGAGCGCGGGAAGCGCGCGTTCGTCCCCGTACGATGCCAGATATCCCGCATACAGCGGCACTTCTTCGTCCTCCCCCGTGCGGAACGCCGTCATCAGCGCGTCGTACACGCGGTCGTCGCGCACCGCGCATTTGGATAATATCTCCAACGCGTACGCGCGGGCCTGCGTCGGGACAAGGGGCAGCACGAGCTCTTTCACTTCGTCCGCCTTCGTCTTCAAAAGATCCGCCAGGGCGTCCTTGACATGTTCGTCATACTCCTCGCAGGAGAGCATCTGCACATACCGCGCCAGCGCGCGGCCGTCGTTTCCGATCAGGTTCAGCGCATAATGCACCAGCTCCTCGTCCGTCTCCCGCAACAAGTCCAAAAGCGCGGGAAATACCCCGCGGCTTTCGATCTCCCCGCACAAAAGATCGGGCACGGATACCTCCTGCAACAGATACTCCTTCAGCGTTTCCACCAGCTGCTTGTCTTCCATTTCCGCAAAATATTGGCGCGGCGTCTTGCCCAGCGCCGCCATATAGGTGTCCCCGAAACGACGGTACGCTTTCGCGATCTCGTCCTCCCACTCCTCTTCGGTACGCTCGCCCGCATGCGCTTCCAGCATCTGCGCCACCTTTTTGTTGAACTTTTCGTCAAAATCAATGAGTTTCATCCGCGTTCCCCTCCGAATTTTTCCCCGCGTCCGCCGCCGCGGCTTCCTCCTGCTCCGTGCGGAACGCACCGTGCAGGACGCCCAGGATCTGCGCCACATTGTCCGCGTCCGCATTCAGCCTCTGCAAAATCTTGCGCGCGTCCGATTTTCCCGTCGCCGCGACCGTCAGAAACATCGCGCACGCCAGGCTCTCTGCGTCCTTGACCAGCGACAGCTTCCCTTCCTTCTCCAGCGCGCCGTAGATCGCCTGCGCCGCAAAACGGTAATACTCCGCATCCCCTTCGCCCAACAGCGCAAAACGCGCAAAGCTCAACGCATACGCCTCCACAAACTTCGCATGCCGCTCCCGTCCGATCTCCAGACGGTCAAACCCGACCTTCCGGAAAATATCTGCGATCACGATCCCGAATTCCAGGCTGCGGTTGCGCATGCACAGCCGCTGCACCGCGTCCAGCTTCACCACGTCGTTCACGCGCGGATCCAGCAAAAGATCGCAGATGAATGCGTCCCGCCCCGCGCGCACCGCGACCGCCACCGCCAGCGCCTGCAAGTCCGTTTCCCGCCCGTCCGATTCGTCAAAACACCATTCGAGCAGCTCGTCCGCGTTCGTGCCCTCCGCAAAATAGGCGCGCGCATCGGAAGCGCGCATCTTCGCCAGCTCCTTCAAAAGCGTTATGCGCTTTTCCCGCTCCGCTTCCGTCACGTGGCAGAAAAACGTCGTCTCCGGCTTCTCCCCGCCCTCTTTCGCGTAACGCCGCACTTCGCGGAAATAAAACCGCGCCACCGCCGCCCGCGGATAAATATCCAACAGCTTCCCGAACGACGCCAGGCTCTCGCTCACCTTCCCGCAGCGGAACGCCGCCACCCCCTTGAAATACAGGAGCGTGCGGTCATAGCTGACCATCGTTTCCAGCTTGCAGAACTTTTCGTATGCCTGCTCGTTCAGCCCGTTCTCACAGCATACCGTCGCCACTTTGTACAGCTCGTCCGCCGCCGTCGCGGGAAGCCGCGCAAGTTTCTCCGCAACCACCCGGCTCTCCTGCCTGCGGTCCTGCTCGGTCAATACCGCCGCATACGTGGAAAGCGCCTGAATGTTCTCGGGCTCCTTCTCCAACAGTGCACGGCAGGCCGATTCCGCCTTTTCCGACTCCCCCGCCAAAAGATAACACACCGCCAGATAATTCATCGCCGCAGGACGATACTCCGAACGCTCGTCCACCGACAAAAAACACTCCTGCGCCCTCTCGTAATCCCCCTCTTTCAGCGCACGCAGCCCTTCGTCGATCTCCTGCGAATAGTCCGCACGCTCCGGCGGCCATGCGATCCGCATCTGCGGCCGCTCCTGCCGCGAAAATACCTCGCCCAGCTCCATGTTGTTCGCCGGCGATACGTATTTGTCGCTCAGCATTTTTTTATAATAATAGGACGCAAGCCGCTCGTTCCCCATATTATAATAACAGGCCGCCAGCCCTTCGTACGCGTCCACCGCTTCCTCTTCCCCGCATACGTCCAGATAACGGAACCAGCACTCCGCCGAAAGCTCGAAAAGCTCCATTTCGTCGTACGTGTCCGCCATCGACGCATATTCGTCCGCCGCAGGACCGTAAAGATCCACCGACTTGTGCAACATGCGCAGCGCCGCAAGATAATCTCCCTCGTCCAGCCGCGCATCCGCAAGATCGAGCAAAGCATCCGCGCTCAGATCAAACCGAACCGTCTTTTTCTCCATGCAGTACCTCTCATTCCTTGTGCATGCGTCGGATGATCTCCTCCGCATCTTCGGGAGTAAACGTGTAATCCGTGTTGCAATAATGACAATGCACTTCGATCTTCCCCTGTTCCGCGATCGCCGCCCGCAGCTCCTTTTCACCCAGCGCGGCAAGCACTCCCTCTATATAATTTCTGCTGCAATTACACTTATATTCGGGAAATTGCGTGTAAAATTGTACCTCCCCAAAATGCGCGCGCCAAACCTCTTCCGCCGTGTGCTCCTGCATCATCGAACTGACCGCCCCGAATTTGCCGATCGTCTCCTCCACGTAACGGATGCTCTCCTCGCCCGCTCCCGGCAAAGGCTGCATAAATACGCCTCCCGCACCCAGACAATTCCCGTCCGTGCCGATCTTCACCCCCACCGCAAGCGCCGTGGGAAGCTGCTCGCTGTACGCAAAATACGCCGCAAAATCTTCGCCGATCTCGCCGCTGACCAGGGGCGTCGTGCCCACAAAAGGCTGATTCTCCCCGTCGTCGCGCACCACCGAAAGATATCCGTTCTTTCCCACGCACCCGCCTACGTCCAGCTTGCCCAGCGCGTTCGCGGGAAGCTCCGCATGCGGATTCTCAATGTACCCCCGCATGTGCAGCGCCTTGTCGCCGCTCACGTAAATGCTCCCGCCGACACCGTCGCCTTTGACCGATACCGAAAGCGCTCCCCCCTCCTCTTTGAGCGAAGAACACATATACGCCGCCGCCGTGAGCGTCCTGCCCAGCGCCGCCGCCGAAAGCGCGGAAAGCCCGTGTATGCGGATCGCTTCGTTCACAAGCACCGTCGTGTCCGCCACGGCAAGGGATACCTCTCCCCCCAAGATCAGCCCGCGCAATATACAATCTCTCTTTTCCATTTGACCTTTCCTCTCCTGCCGCGCCCCGCTTTTTTCAGGCGCGCCCGCCTTTTCGGCGCCGCGCGTTTGCGGTAAACCGTGCGTTCACAGCGCGCCGTGTGTTTGCGGTAAACCGTGCGTTCACGTGCGCCGCGAATTTGCGGTGCGCCGTGCGTTTGCGGTAAACCGTGCGTTTGCGTGTGCCGTGCGTTTGCGTGTGCCGTGCGTTCACGTACGCCGAGCGCGATCATGTATCTGTTTTTTGCGCGCGCAAAAAAACTGTTT
>CALVMA010000119.1 GCA_944341655.1 uncultured Clostridia bacterium
GTTCGCTATGCCGCCGCATCCGATGACCCCGATCCTGATTTTCTTCATTTCCTCTTTCCTCCGTTATTTGGATAATTTTTTCATGTTTTCCAGGCTGCGGACAAGATACTCCGCCTCGCCGCAAGGATATTGTTCCACTTCCAAAACCGCCCAGCCTATGCCTTGCGCTTTCATTTCGTCGAAAACGCCTTTCATGTCCACCACGCCCTCTCCTACGAAAGGCTGCGCTTCCTTCAATGCGTCCTTCGCCGCTTCCTTGATATGTACGAACGCCAAACGCCCTTTCAGCTTCTTCATGTATTCCACGGGATTTAGCCCCGCAACCGTTGCCCAGAACACGTCCAGCTCCGATTTCATGAACGGTTCCGCCTCCAACAGCTGAAAAAGCCTGTCTTTTCCGCCTTCGAATTCGTGCGCGTGGTTATGATATCCGAAAACAATGCCCTTTTCGTGAAGCTGCGCGTAAATACTTTCCAGCTTCTTGCAAAACGCATCAAATTTTTCGGGATCGTCAAACACGCTCCGATCCGTCCAGGGAACAAACACACTGCCGATCTTCAGCTCGTCCACAAACGGCATCGACGCCTCCATGGCGTCCGTGCCGATGTGCGCCGAGACCGCTTCCAGCTTGTATTTTTTCAAAAGCGGCGACATCCCTTCGGGCGTCTTGTCATAAAATCCCGCAAATTCCACGCCATCGTATCCCGCTTCGGAAACCGTGCGCAAAACCGCCTCCGCTCCCTCGCGCGCCGCAAGCTCCCGCAAACTGTACAGCTGTACCGCAAATTTCATTTTTCGTCCTCCTTTATGCCCACCACATATTCGTATTGTCCTGCGTAATGACACACGTCTTTAAAAAAGCGATCGCCTTTTCCAAACCTTCCTTCGGCGACATCAGCCCGTCTTCATGCTCGATGGATACCGAATCGTCGTACCCCATGATCTTCAGCATGGATACGATCTGCTTCCATTCCTTTGCGCCGTGACCGTAACCCAACGTGCGGAATACCCAGGAACGCTCCGCCGGAATCGTGAACGACTTCGTGTCCAACACTCCGTTCTTACGGATATTATGCTCCATGAGCTGCGTGTCTTTGGCATGGAAATAATAGATCGCCTTCTTTTCGCCCAGAGTACGGATAACTTCCAGAATGTCCATTCCCTGCCAATACAGGTGCGAAGGATCGATGTTCGCACCGATCTGCTCTCCCACCGCCTCGCGCAAGCGCAGGCACGTCGCCGGATTGTAAACGCAAAATCCGGGGTGCATTTCCAAAGCGATCCTCTTTACCCCGTTATCCGCCGCAATTTTCACCGCTTTCTTCCAATACGGGATCAGAACTTCGTTCCACTGCCATTCCAGCACCTGCGGGTATTCGGGAGGCCATGCGCACGTTACCCACGACGGCTGCTTCGCATCCTTGTCCGAACCGGGACACCCCGAAAACGTCACGATGCGGTCGATCCCGATCTGCCCCGCCAATACGCACGCCGCTTCGTAATCCGCTTCGAATTTTGCCGCTGCCGCTTTGTCGGGATGCACACAGTTGCCGTGCACCGCCAGCGCCGAAATCCCCATGTTGTACTTGCGGAATGTGTCCAGCACTTTTTCGCGGGCCGCTTTGTCCTTGGACAACACGAGCGCGTCCGCATGCGCCTTCCCCGGATATCCGCCTACGCCCAGTTCAAACTGATCCACTCCCAGTCCCGAAAGATACTTCAAACTTTCATCCAGACTGTAATCGCCCAAAATACTGCTCACTACGCTGATATTCATAATACCCCTCTCCGTTTTCGTTTTCCGACGCGCTTACGCGCGTTCGCCGTCCGCTTAAATGCGGACCTTGATAACTTCGTTCTTTGCCGCCGATTCCGCCGCCGCTTCCATGACGCGGAAAACCCGCAGCACTTCTTCCTTGCGGATCGCAGGATCCGCCCGATGCTTCGCCGCCTCCACAAAATTTTTGTAAAATGCGTACGGCTCCGCATGGACCACGGGCAGCGCCAACTCTTCCACCGAACTTTCACTGCGCTGCGCCATCGTCTTCGTAAATCCGTTTCCCGCACGCACGCCCACCAGGTTCTTGTCTTCACGCTCCACCACGCGCGTTATGCCGCCCGACAGATCCCAGTCTTCCACCGTCGCCGTACCTTCCACTCCGTACACCTGCCAGCGCGGAAGTTTACGGAAACAATCGGTCGCCACCACGATCTGATACCGTACTCCGTTCGCAAACAGTACCGAAAGATCACACCCGTCGTCTACCTCTTCCCCGTAAATGTAACTGTATTCACAATATACGCTCACCACTTCCGAATCCACGCATTGCAGCATCTGGTCGATCAGATGCACGCCCCAGTCCAGCATCATGCCGCCGCCGTGCGCCTTCTCCTTCCGCCACGCGCCCGGGATCCCGTTCGAACCGACCACGCGGGACTCGATCTTGTAGACATCTCCGATGTCGCCGCGGCGCATGATGTTCTTCACCGTCAGAAAATCGTCGTCCCAACGGCGGTTCTGATGCACTTCAAACAAAACCCCCGCTTCTTCCGCCGCCTTGTACATCTTTTCCGCTTCCGCCGTGCTCATCGCCACCGGTTTCTCGCTTATAATGTTTTTGCCCGCTTTCGCCGCCGCGTACGCATACGCCGCGTGAACGTCGTTCGGCGTCGCGATCAGTACGGCTCCGACACTTGCGTCCTCCCAGATCTCATCCGCCGTATCGTACGCGCGGATCCCGCGCTCACGCGCCGCGCTCCGCCGCGCGGGATCAATATCGTATATCCCCGCAAGCTCCAGCCCGCCATGCTCTTTCTGAAAATTTTTAATGTTCTCCGCATGGTATCCGCCCATGCCGCCATATCCTATGATCGCTATTTTCATCGTTTTTTTCCTCACGGTTGACATTCTCGTTCTTTGGTGGTATAATACCACTAAAAATTGCGGAATTCTACCCATAATTAACGAAATTTATACCGATTATTGACATCTATGAAAAAATCACCCATCTATGAATCTTTTCACGACAAAGAAAGAGATCTGCGCTTTTTGCGATGCACGAACGACAGCCCTTATCCGCACTTTCACCGCTGCATCGAGTTGCTCTACATCTCCGAAGGCAAACTGATCGGCGAAGTGGACGGGGAACAGTTCTGCGCGGAAAAAGACGACATCATTTTCGTGCGCCCGTGCGGCATTCATTCTCTCACTCCCTCGCCCTTTTACAGGGATTACGTTCTCATCATAAAATCCGCTTATGCGGACGACTTTTCCAATATCTTCGAAAAGGAAACTTTGCCCCCTCTCCTTTCGGACAAACAATTCAACCGCACAATCCTGCCCTATTTCCTGAGCACGAAAAAAGTCTGCAACGATGAAAATTTTTTGACCGCCAAAGGCCTGATCGACGTCATCTTCGGAAAACTGCTCACCCGATACGAGCGCATCCCCATCGTCTCTTCCCCCAACGTTTCCATGATCATCGACGTCCTCAATTACATCGACGAACATTTCTCCGAACCGCTTACCCTGGATCTGCTTTCTTCCAAATTCGGCTACAACAAATATTATTTTTCCAGGCTGTTCAATACCTACATCGGCGGTTCCATCAACAGTTACATCAACATGGTGCGCGTCACCAACGTCATCGCCCGCGGGAAAAAACAGGAAAAGGTCAACCTCTCGCAGCTCGTCTTCGACTGCGGCTTCGATTCCATGACCACCTTTTACCGCAGCTATTCCCGCCTTTACGATAAACCGCCCACCGAAATCATGCGTTCCTGAAAGGAGTTTTTGCCATGCTTGCCTATACTTATACCCGTCCCGGTGAATTTCGGCTCACACAAAAAGAATTGCCGAAGATCTGCCACGAGCGCGACGCCGTCGTGCGCGTAACGCTCGCCTCCGTCTGCACAAGCGACCTGCATATCCTGCACGGAAGCGTGCCCCGCGCCGTTGTGGGTATCACCGTCGGACATGAAATGGTCGGCGTCGTCCGGGAAACGGGAAGCGCCGTCACCAACGTAAAAAAAGGCGACCGCGTCGCCGTCAACGTGGAAACTTTCTGCGGAGATTGCTTTTTCTGCCGCCAAGGGTTCGTGAACAACTGCTCGGACAAAAACGGAGGCTGGGCGCTCGGCTGCCGCATCGACGGCGGTCAGGCGGAATACGTCCGCGTACCCTTCGCCGACCGCGGTCTGAACAAGATCCCCGACAACGTTTCCGACGAACAGGCCCTCTTTACGGGCGACCTCCTTGCCACAGGCTTTTGGGCGGCCCGCATTTCCGAGATCTCAGACAAAGACACCGTCCTTATCATCGGCGCGGGCCCGACGGGGCTTTGCACCCTCCAATGCGTGCTCCTGCACTCGCCCGCACGCGTGATCGTCTGCGAAAAAGATCCGTTCCGCCGCCGCTTTGTCGAAAAACATTATCCGAACGTGCTCACCGTCCCCTTCGACGGCGCCGAGGATTTCGTACGCAAACACTCCGACCACGGCGGCGCCGACAGGGTGATCGAAGTCGCCGGAACGAGCGAAACTTTCCGCCTCGCCTATACCGCCGCAAGGCCGAACGCCATCGTGACCGTCGTGGCCCTCTACGACGCGCCGCAAATCCTGCCCCTGCCCGATATGTACGGAAAAAACCTGACTTTCAAAACCGGAGGCGTCGACGGCTGCGACTGCGACCAGATCCTGAGCCTGATCGCCGCGGGCAAACTCGATACCCGCCCGCTCATCACCCATACCTTTCCCCTCTCCGACATCGATAAAGCCTACGACCTCTTTCAAAACAAAAGGGACAACGTCATTAAAATTGCCGTACGCTGCTCGCAAAACTGATTTTTCTCCGAACTTTTCAGCCTATGGCCTTTCCCGCCCGAAAGCTCGGGCGGGAAAGAAAAATTTAAAAGCGCGGCCGTCCGCAATCGGTATTGCGGACGGCCGCGCTTTCGGGCTCCGATAAAAAAAGCCTCCCGCAAGAT
>CALVMA010000120.1 GCA_944341655.1 uncultured Clostridia bacterium
AAAGCGCAGACATTTCTTCCGGCGTTTTCAGGTAAAATTCCTGCGGATCAAATTTCATACGCATGGGATCGTCGAGCGGTGTCTTCATCTGGATGCACATCAGCACATCCTGCATCTCCCAATCTTCTTTGCGTATATAGTGCACGTCGTTGGTCGCCACCGGCCGGATCCCGCATTCCTTCGCCAACTGCAACAAGAGCGGCAATACGCGCTTCTGCTCCTCCAAACCGTGGTCCTGGATCTCGATATAGAAATCCTCGCCGAACATTTCTTTTAATTCGAGCGCCGTCTTTTTCGCTCCCTCATAATCCCCCCGAAGCAATAACTTCGGGATCCTGCCCGCAAGACACGCCGAAAGACAAACCAGCCCCTCCGTATGCTCCCGCAAAGTTTTATAATCGATGCGCGGCTTATAATAAAAACCGTCTACGTATGCTATCGAGTCCAGCTTCACCAGATTCTTGTAGCCTTTTTTGTTTTTGGCAAGAAGTATCAGATGCTCAAAATCACTGCTGTTATTCTTTATATGCAGATCTTGCGTCATGTACATCTCACAGCCGATGATCGCCTGTATGTTGTTTTTCTTGCACTGCTCCGCAAATTGCAGCGTTGCATACATGTTTCCGTGATCCGTGATCGCGATCGCCTTGATATTGTTCTTTACGCAGTATGATACGAGCTCCTTGACTTTGCAAGCCCCGTCAAGCAAGCTGTATTCGCTATGCAAATGCAGGTGCACAAAATCCGCCATGTCTGTCCTCTCTGTCCTTTCCGGTTTTTTCGTTTGTCGTAAATGCTCCGCACAAATCTGTGCGGAGCCGCCTTCTCTTTGTTATCTGCTTATCACCGACGCCTTAAAGCGAAGATATAAAATCCGCCATCGCCCGCGCGGCGGCAAGGCTGTCCGGCCCTTCCGCGATCACCGTGTATTGGTCGCCTTTTAAAAATTTCATGGACAAAAGCCCGATGATGCTTTTTGCGTTGCCGCGCTTCGTCCCGTCCTCAAAGATGATCTCGCTTTTAAATTTAGCCGCTTCAAAAACAATGCGCTGCGCATCGTATGCGTTGTAAGTATCTTTGTGATAAACAAACGTAAATTTATCCATTTTCCCCCTCTCCGCCCGGCAGTCCGCCGGCTATTTTTACCAATTTGCGCAATCGGTGATTCAGACAGCTCTTCGTCACGTTCAACCGCTCCGCCAGCTCTTTGAGCGACGCTTCCCGATCCTCCAACCGCAAAGACGCCGTCTTTCGCAACGATTCGTCCAGCCCGTCCAGTTCGCCCGCCTGAGCAAGTTTTTCGATCGCACGGATCTGGCGCACGGACGCAAGCACGCTTTTGTCGAAATTCTTTTGCAAACAGTTCGCCACGCGGTTGATGCGGTTGCGCGCATCCTTTTGCGCCGCCAGCGCATCCAGCTTTTGCAATGCGGCGTCCGCTCCCATAAGCGCGAGAAAATCCGAAATGCTCTCCCTGCTGTTTACATAGACGACATCCGTTCCCTTGCGCATCACCCGCTTCGCCAAAATCTCGTACGAAGCCAAAATATTGCAGAAATCTTCCGCCGCCTGCCCGCCCGAAAACACGATCTCCAAATGATACCCCGAGCGCGTATCTTCGATCTTCGGCAGAACACAGCTCCCGCTGCCCAAAAACGCCCCGATCACATACGCGCGGCGGCAGCATTCGTTTTCGATCAGATACGGATCGATCCCGAAATTCAGCGCGATCTCGTCGCCCCTGCGTTCCGCGATCCCCAGCTCCGACAGAATATACAGCGATCGGTCGGACAAGCATTGAAATACCAGGCGATTCCTTCCGTTTCTCGCGTCTTCCGATGCCTGCACCACTTTCAATTCCGCCCCGAACAAATCTTCGAGCAGTGCGATCGCAAACTCCGCCACAAACTCGCTTTCCGTGATAAACTCAAACCCGATCAAATGCCCTTGCCGCAATACGCTTCCCGTCGTACGCAAAAACGCCGACAAAGCCGCCGTCTTGCAACACGCGTTCTCCAGACCTTTGCGGATCAATTCTTTTTTCAATTCCCTTGTAAAATTCGCTTTCGCCACTTATAAATTTCTCTCTTTGAACGCTCTGAACCGAAATACGGGATATTTCCCGTCGATATTATCGATTTGCGAGTGCGGAATCTCCACCCGCTCGAGAAGGTTGTCCACAAGATGCGTTTCGCCGATCCTGTCGACGGAATGCGCATCGGAATTGATGAGAAACCGAACGCCCGTATCCCGCACCTTCGCCACTTCTTCGTCCGATAAATGCACCTTCTTGGTGCTCAGCTCAATGTATGTCCCGTAATCGCGGGCGGCCTTCGCTACTTCCACCACGTCGCAAAACGCCTGATAATTCAAATGCGTGATAACGTCGATCGGATTTTTTTTGATCGCATTTATATACGCATTCGTGTTGTAACGAATCAGGCTGCCCGTAGGCTTGATATGCAAATGCGTGTGCCAGGAATTGCGAACAAGCATATTCCAAAAATCACGGAATTGCGTGAACTGCACAAAACGGTGTATCCCCATAAGGTAAACATCGAAATCCTTATAGTCCGACACAAGCAGGTCCGTCCTGCCGTTTTCGTCGCAAAGGTTTGCCTCCGTACCGACATACACGGGGATCCCCGTCTTTTCGCTCGCCATGCGGCAGTCCGCGATCAGCTGCGGCATCTGCTCCCGCCGCAAACCGAACGCTAACTGCTCAAATCCGTGATCCGTGATGGCAATCTCTTTCAGCCCGATCTCTTTTGCCCGCATAGCGTTTTCCAATACGGTTCCTTTCCCGTGACTGTACAAAGTATGCGTATGATAGTCACCCGTCAGAATCATCCGAAAATTCTCCTATGTATCGGATCTCTTCCGAAAGAAGCGTCCCCGTTTCGGAAAAAACCCTTTCCTTCACCCTTAAAATCAGTTTACGGTAATCCTCCGCCGTTGCGCCGCCCTCGTTGATGATAAAATTCGCGTGCCCGCACGAGACGACCGCACCGCCGCAACGCTCCCCCTTCAGTCCGGATCTTTCGATCAGCTCCCCCGCCGAAACCGCCGTCGGGTTCTTAAAGACACAGCCCAAACTTTTTCCGCCCGGCAAACCGCGCCTCGCCCCGACCGAGCGCTCGATCCGATCGCAGACCTCGCTCTTAGAACACTTTTTTGCTATAAATACGCCGCCGAGTATGCACGCTCTTTCATGCATAAAGCGGCTTTCTTTGTAAGAATATCCGCATTCGCGTCCCGATAAAACATGCTCCGCGCCGCCCGCAAATACACGCACGCGAAAAACCGATCCGCCGATGTATTTGCCGCGCGCACCCGCATTCATGTACAGAATGCCGCCCACACTCGCGGGGATCCCCGCCAAATACTCCAATCCGCTCAACCCGTTTTTCGCCGCAACGGACAAAAGTTTTGCCGTACTCGCACCGCTCTCCGCGTAAATCAGGTTCCCCTCCGCGCGCACCGCGTCGGCAAGTCTCGTACAGACGGCTACTCCGTCAAAACCTTTGTCCGACACAAGAATGTTGCTGCCGCAGCCGACCACGCAATACGCGATCTTCTCTTTTTCCAAAAAACAAACGACTGCCGACAGCTCTTCCGCCGTCGCGGGGAACACTCCGATCGGTGCGTTTCCGCCCAATCCGACCGTCGTATGTCTGCGAAACGAAAAAGGTATTTCCTTCTTCATCAAGGGAAACTGTTTGCTTACCGCATCCGAAAGCATTGCCTTTATTCCTCCCATATTATACAGCAAAATTCCTTTTTTTACAATGTTATTGCAGGAAATTTTCAAATTTTTTTGCGCCGTTTTTGTCGCCGCGAAGCGCCGCCTCTGCCGCTGCCTGCAAATCCTCTTTCGCCTCTTCCGAAAGCCACGGATTTACCGCACGCTCGGGCAAAACCCCGTCGGCAGACGATATGTTGCCCTCTCCGACGTCATAAATCGGATAATACGCGCTCAACATCCCTATCTCGCGCAGGTGCGCCTGTTCTTCTTTCGACAACAGGCAGGCTATAAAATCCAGGCACGCCGCGTACTCGTCCGCGGCGTCGGTGCAGACACAAATATACTGCCATAAATCGCAATACCCCGAAAGCGCTTTGACCTGCACTTCAAAATTCCGCGTTCGGAACCTGTAAATATCCCTCTGCGTACCGAGCATATATTTATATTTGCCGTTCATGAAAGAGACATAGGCGCGGTCGGACGGCTCAAACGCAAAGTCGCCTTCCAGCCCTTCGGCGGCAGCCGCCCCCGCAGGCAAAGCCCCTTTCCCGACGCTCAGCACCGTGTTCTCCTGCGAGACTGACGAAAAATCGCCGTCCGCGGCAAACAGAAAGTAATTCCCGCGGCACCAGGGCACCGCGTACGTTTTCCCGCCGACCGAGGCAGGCTTGAATTCAAATCCCTCTAACGGCAAGGCATACTCCGCCGCCGCCCCGAAATATCCCCCGAATGAGATCATGTCGGGAACATTCCCCTCCGAGATCGCAAGCGCGGCGCTTTCCGCCGTATGCTCCGTCAAAAGGATCAGCCTGCCCCCCGAACCCTCATATCGCGTTGCCGCGCGTTTTAAATACGACGCTCTCGATCCTATGCCGCCTTCAAAACTGTCGATATGCCACAGGCGCAGAACGCCGCCTTGCTCCGCCGCACGGTTTTCCTCCCGTTCGTTCAACGCTGGATACGCCGCACAGCAGGCAATCGCAATGACGGCAGACATGACCATACATAACAACGGCACTAATATCTTTTTTAAAAAAACTTTCATATGCTATTGTATTCACGGCTCAAAAAAAATACGCCGCCGCCGCGAATTTTTTCGCGGCGGCGGCAACGTTTAATGTCTTTTTATCTTCCGATCGTCCTTCCGATCAATTCCTGCGCCGCATCGTAACCCATGCTCTTCAGACGGAAATTCCGCGCGGCGACTTCGATGATTATGGATAAATTTCTGCCCGGCTTGACGGGGATCGTATGTTTCATGACTTTGCAGCCGAGGATCGTTTCATACTGCGTGCCTTCGCCGAGCCGATCATATTCCTTTCCGTCCACCCAATTTTCAAGCTCCATGACCAATTCGATCTCTTTCTCGTTCAAAATCGAGCCCGATCCGTACATGTTCTTGATGTTGATGATCCCGATGCCGCGAAGCTCCATGCAATAACGAATGGTTTCGGGCGACGTGCCGCCGACGCCATCGGAAACGC
>CALVMA010000121.1 GCA_944341655.1 uncultured Clostridia bacterium
GAAATGGCGGCTCTTGCCGAAACGGGCACGGACCACATCGTCTGCGCGCAGCCCTTCGGCTGTCTGCCCAATCACATCGCGGGCAAAGGCACCATACGCACCTTAAAACAGATGTACGAGCACGAAAACATCGTGGCGGTGGACTACGATCCTTCGGCGACCAAAGTCAACCAGGAAAACCGCATCAAGCTCATGCTCGCCACCGCGCGGGAAAATTTGGCGCGATCGGAGGAAAACGCGAAGAAAAATCCGTAAAATTTAGCGCTTTGCCGAATGCCTGCCGCAAAAAGCAGGCGGCAGAAGTCAAAGATTTAAACGGCGGCGTCATTGACGACGCCGTTTAAGTTTATCCGCCTTTTTTGGCATATAAAGAGGGGCGGGGCCGACCTTAAAGGTCGGCCCCGCCCGCTTTTTTCGTGCGCCGAAACACGGACGAACTTCAAATTTTGGTAAACAAGGCGTTTGAAAGGGGCGCTTTTTCAAGCGCGGCCGCGTTGTTTTGGGGAGCGGCTTTGTCCGAAAACCCTCCCGCGGGGAAATGCGGCGCATTTTCCCGCGGGAGGGCGCATACAATAGCATATGATTTTGTTTAAAAAAAGCGCGGTCATAGCCGCGGCGGTTTTTTTGTGTCTGTTGCTTTTGTCCTGCATGGGGCTTTCGGCGGTAAGCTCGGCGGGCGCGCGCCGCGCGGAATACTGCGTCGTGCTCGACGCGGGGCACGGCGGGGTCGATCCGGGGGTGCTGGGCGTCGTTTCGCGCGAAAAGGAGAGCAATATCAACTTAAAGATCGTTCAGAAATTGCAGACGATGTTTGCCGATGCGGGATTTTGCGTGGTGCTCACGCGCAAGAACGAGGGCGGATTGTACGGTTTGCCGACGCAGGGCTATAAAAGGCGGGACATGGAAAAGCGGCGCGAGATCATACAAGATGCCTTGCCCAACCTCGTCGTCTCCGTTCATCAGAACAATTTTGTTTCCGATCCGAACAGGTACGGAGGGCAGGCCTTTTTTCGGGAGGGGGACGAAGAGTGCAAAAAACTTGCCGAAAGCATTCAGGCGCGGCTGAACGGTTTGAGCGGAAAGGAAGTTTCTCCGCTTTCGGGGGATTTTTTTATGCTTCGCTGCTCCGATGCGCCTTCCGTGCTCGTGGAGTGCGGTTTTTTGTCCAACGCGCGCGAAGAGGCCCTGCTTTTGACGGACGAGTACCAGACAAAAGTGGCGCGCGCCGTGTTTGAAGGCTGTCTTGCCTATCTTTGCTGACGAGTTGTCTTTCGGCTTTTCCAAAGCGCGCAAATTTGTTGTACCGTTTTGACAGGCCGTATCCTTGTTTTCGGGTTGCCGCGCCGCACGATTTTTCGTGCGGCGCGGCGGCCGTAAACGCCGTTTCCCCTGTTGATAAAAATAGTATCCGCGTAAATCATTGAAATTTTTTTTGCGGTATGGTATAATGTTTTTATGGTAAAATTCAACGAAAAAATGTCCGAAGAGCGTGCGCGGGGGATGAATGCGGTGGTGCTTGCGTTTGTGGGCGATGCGGCGTATTCGCTGTTTGTGCGCGAGTCGCTCGTGTTTGCGTCCGATTTCAAGACGGGTATGTTGCAGAAGCTCTCGTCCGAGCGGGTGAGCGCGAAGGGGCAGGCAAAAGTATTGGGGCAGGTATTCGAACGTCTGACGCCGACGGAGAAAGAGATCTTTCTGCGCGGCAGGAACGCGAAGAAGCCGACCAAGAGCAAGAACGCGTCGGTGGCGGAGTACAATCTTTCGACGGGGTTCGAGGCGGTGATCGGGTATTTGTACCTGATCGGAGATTATGGTCGGATCGATGAGCTGATCGGCGGAGAGAGCGATGAAAATTGAGGGAAGGAATGCGGTGCTGGAGCTTTTGAAGACTTCGGCGGAAATCGACAAGATACTCATGCAGAAGGGTGCGGAGAAATCGGCGGGCAGGATATTTGCGATGGCGCGGCAGAGGAATATCCGCGTGCAGTTTGCCGAGCAGAAGGCGCTCGACGGCGAGAGCGAAACGGGAAGGCACCAAGGGGTGATCGCCTATGTTTCCGAATACGCATATGCGGATTTTTCCTTATTTTTGCAAAAGAAAGAGGCGCCGCGGTTTGTGATCGTGTGCGACGGGATCGAAGACGTGCACAATCTCGGCAGCATTCTGCGGGTGGCGGAGTGCGCGGGCGCGGACGGAGTCGTCATACCCAAGACCAAGAGCGCGCAGGTGACGGGCGCGGTCGTGCGGATCTCGGAAGGGGCGGCCAACCATATCGCGGTGGCGCGGGTGCCGGGCGTGAATTATGCGGTGGACGAACTGAAAAAGGCGGGATACTGGGTATACGGCCTGGAAGCGGACGGAGAGGATATCTACGCGTGCGATCTCACGGGGGACATAGCGCTTGTCGTCGGCGGCGAGGACAGGGGGATCGCGCGTTTGACGCGGGAAAAGTGCGATAAAATTCTTTCGCTGCCCTTAAAAGGGAAGGTCAACTCGCTGAACGCGTCGGTGGCGCTCGGCATTGCGGCGTACGAAGCGCTGCGGCAAAGATCATGACGGACGAGGCGTTGGCGCTGGCGGCGCAGGGCGGCGACCGCGCGGCGGCGGAAAAGCTGCTCGAAAAGTATAAGAACGCAGTCCGCGGCATTGCGCGCGGGTATTTTCTGGAAGGCGGCGACGCGGAAGACATCGTGCAGGAAGGAATGATCGGGCTGTACTCTGCCGTGACCGATTACCGCGCGGGCGGCATGAGCTTTAAGAATTTCGCGTATCTTTGCATTCATCGGCGCATCGTGAGCGCGGTCAAGAGCGCTTCGCGCAAAAAGCACCTGGCGTTGAACACGTATGTTCCGCTCATCGATGCGGACGGGCAGGGGATCGAGCTCATTTCGCAGGAAGATCCCGAGAGCGTGTTGATCGGCGGCGAGGAGCGCGGCGAATTTTTGCAGCTTTTGAAGAAAAACCTCACGCAGGCGGAATATTCCGCTTTGCTCGGTTATATGGAGGGCCTGCGCATTTCCGAGATCGCGCGCAGGGAAAACAGGAGCGAAAAAAGCGCGGAAAACGCCGTTCAGCGCGCAAAGAAAAAGGTTTTGCTCCTTCTGGAAAAGCGGGAGCGCTGATTTTTGTGCCTGCCGCTGCGTTCGGCGAAAGGTCGGAACGGGCACGCAAGGTATCCTTTGCCGCGGCGGGAAAGAAAACTATAAAGAAAGTTATAAAGTTATAAATAAGGCCGCGCGGGCGCAGGCAAAGGCGCCCGCCGCTCCGCTATATGTCGGAGCGGGAAAAATGCGGCTTTTTGCGGGCGTTTGCGATAGCCTTTTGAAAAAGGCGGGAGGAAGTTATGGCATATCAGGCGTTGTACCGCACATTTCGTCCCACGACGTTGGACGGGCTGGTGCGGCAGGAACATATCGTAAAGATCCTTGCCAATCAGATCGAGACGGGCAGGGTGGGGCATGCGTATCTTTTTTGCGGGCCCCGCGGCACGGGCAAGACGAGCACGGCGAAAATATTTGCCAAGGCGATCAACTGTCTGCACCCGAAGAACGGATCGCCGTGCGGGAAATGCGAAGTCTGCAAGGCGCTTGCGGATCCTTCCAACCTGGATATTTCGGAGATCGACGCGGCGTCCAACAACGGTGTGAACGAGATGCGCGACCTGCGCGAGAAAGTGCAGTATCCGCCTGTGGCGGCGCGTTTTAAAGTTTATATCATCGACGAAGTGCACATGCTGTCCGACTCGGCGTTCAACGCGCTGTTAAAGACGCTGGAAGAGCCTCCCAAGCACGCGGTATTCATTCTTGCGACGACGGAGCCGCACAAACTTCCCGCGACCATACTTTCGCGGTGCATGCGGTTTGATTTCAAGCTGATCCCGCAGGAGGACATCGAGGCGCACCTGAAAAGAGTTTTGAAAGAGATCGGCAAGGAATACGAAGACGAGGCGGTTGCCGCGATTGCGCGGGCGGGCGCGGGGAGCATGCGCGACAGTCTGTCGGTGGCAGACATCTGCATTTCGTACAGCAAGGGAAAGCTGACGTATGCGGACGTGTGCGAAGTTTTGGGTTCGGCGGATTTTTACGACGTGGCGAAGCTTGGCGAGAGCATACTTTCGGAGGATGCGGCCGCCGCGCTTTCGGAGACGGAGAAAGTGATCGCGGCGGGCAAAGGAGTGGGGGTGCTGGCGAAGGACGTTCTCACCTTTTTGAACCGCTGCGCGATCGCGAAGGTCTGCGCCAATGCGCAGGCGCTTTTGGGATTGCCGAACGAGATGTTCGCGCGGATAAAAGAAATTGCGGACAAGGCGGAAGGCAGGAAGATCCTGCGCACGAGCGAGATCTTTGCGCAGGCGGAAACGGATCTGCGGTATTCGACGTCGCCGCGCATACTGTTTGAGACGGCGGTGGCGAAAGCGTGCCTGCCGCAGGCGGATCAGGATATCCTGACGCTGGCGCGCCGTCTGGACGCGCTGGAATCGAAGATGGCGAGCGGAAATTTTTCCGCGCCGAAAGGCGCGTTGCGGGCGGAGCCCGAGCCCTCCCCGTTTGAGGAGCCCGCGGCCGCGGCGAGGCCGCGGATCGCGGAAGAGGCGGCGCCTGCGGACATTTTTTCCGCGCCGCGCACTTCCTTTGCGGACAGGAAACTGACGGAAACGGGCAACGCCCTGGAAAACCGCAAAGCGGCGGGAGCGCTGTTCATGCGCTCTTTGCGCAGAAACGTCAAGAGCGGCGTGCTCTTCACCATGTGCCAGGATCTGGAAACTTATTTCGAAGGGGATACGTTTGTTCTGGCTACGGACAGCGACGTCATTTTGTCCAGGCTCAACAGCGCGGACAACCATAAATATTTGCAGCAGGCGCTTTCGGCGATCGGGATCACCGATTTCACGGTGCGGAAAAAGGGCGAAAAGGCGGATCCCGCCGAGGCGGAGCTGGAAGAACTCAAAAAGAATTTCCCCGATGCGGACATCGAGATCAAGTGATCTCGGCGCAAAAGCGGGCGCGCATATTGAATTTTTGAAAAGGAAGGAAAGAGAAAAATGGCAGGATTCAAAGGCGGCATGGGCGGCGGAAACATGCAAAATCTCATGAAGCAGGCGCAGAAGATGCAGGAGCAGTTGCAGGAAACGGAAAAACTTCTGGAAGACTGGGAGATCGTGGGGACGAGCGGCGGCGAGGCGGTCGTCGTGTATATGAACGCCAAAAAGACGATCGACGGCATCGAACTGGATCCGAAAGTGGTCGATCCCGAGGACGTGGAGATGTTGGAAGATCTCATCATGGCGGCGATCAACGACGGTTACAAAAAGGCGGACGAAGTATATAAGGAAAAGATGGGCCCGCTCGGCGGCGGCATGGGCGGCATGGGAGGACTCTTTTAAGCGATGCAAGTCTATATCGAGCCGATCGGCAGGCTGATCAACGAGTTTTCCAAGCTTCCGGGCGTGGGAAAAAAGTCGGCGCAGCGGTATGCCTACAAAGTGATCGGCATGACGGAGAGCGAAGCGCAGGAATTCGCCGACGCCATTTTGAACGTGAAAAAAAAGGTGCGCTATTGCAAGGTGTGCGGCAACTTCACCGAAAACGATGAGTGCGACATCTGCAAGGAACGCGACCGCCGCATCATTTGCGTGGTCAAGGAGCCCAAAGACGTCATCGCGCTGGAAAAACTGCACGAATACAAGGGCGTGTACCACGTCCTGCACGGGGTCATCAACCCGATGGCGGGCGTGGGCCCCAACGATATCCGCATCCGCGAACTGCTCGCCCGCGTGGGCGAGGGGCAGACCGAAGAGGTCATTCTCGCGACCAACCCCGACGTGGAGGGGGATGCGACGGCGCTGTATATCGCCAAACTTTTGAAGCCTTTGGGCGTCAAAGTCACCCGCCTCGCGCACGGGATACCCATCGGATCGGAGATCGAATACACCGACGATGTCACCCTTTCCCGCGCGTTCGTG
>CALVMA010000122.1 GCA_944341655.1 uncultured Clostridia bacterium
AATAGTTGATAATTCGCCCATAAAACGAAAAAATTTTTGGAAAAAGACTTATATCTTGTTGACATTTACTCATGTTTTTTTAAACGATCCGACGCGCGGGTATCGCATTGCCATAGAAAATATGATCGGAAATTAAAAATATAATGATGCGCGCAGGCAAAAATAATGATTTTGCAAAAGTTGCCTTGCATTGCAAAACGGCCGCGAAAGCGAGCGATAAAATTCGCCTCTTTCGCGGCCGTTTTTTCTGTCGGCAAGGGCGCTCGGAAAAGAAAATGCGCATAAAGCGATCGGATTAAATTTATGTCTGAAAAAACGGACAAAAGTTTGTGATTTGATTGCATAAATGTATAAAATATTGTATAATCTTTCTATGAGAATAGGAATTTATTGTAATCGTGAAGCAAAAAAATTTTTATCGATCGAAAAAGCGTTTCTTTTGTGTTTGAAAGAAAAAAACATCACGCCGCAAATTTTTGATTCGCTTGAACAGATCGGGGACGTCGATGTTCTGGTCGTTTTGGGAGGAGACGGAACGATTTTAAAAGTTGCGATCGAAGCGGGGCGCAAAGGAATAAAATTGCTTGGGATCAATGCAGGCAACCTCGGCTTTTTGACCGAGTTCGAAGGGGAGCAAATCAAGGACGCCGTTGCGTTGCTGTGCGGCGGATTTGACACGGAAAAGCGGAGCGTGCTTGAAGTTTGCGTCGGTAAAAATAAGTACTATGCTTTGAACGATGCGGTTTTCCAACGCAGTTACAGTCCGACTGCCGACGATAATGTTGTTGCCGTTACGGTGGAGATTGACGGAAAAAAAGTTGATAAGTTCGTCGGGGACGGTGTGATCGTCAGCACTCCGACCGGTTCGACCGCTTATTCACTTTCGGCGGGAGGATCGATTTTGACTCCCAATATAAGCGCGTTCATTCTGACTCCCGTATGTGCGCATTCTTTGCATAACAGACCGATCGTTTTTTCCGACAATGCTTTGATGCGCATTGTGCGCGGGGAGGACGGCCCGATGCTCGCATTGTATTGCGACGGCAAATATGAGTGTGTTTTGGGCGCCAATGATTCGGCCGAAATCCGTAAAGCGGATTTCGGCGTCGAATTTATAAAGAACGGCGACAGCAATTTTTTTGATAAACTGTTGTTTAAATTGAATAAATGGAGTAAGTGAGGTTAAAATGATGCGAAGCGGCAGGCAGGCGGCAATTCTTGAAATCATATCCGGTAAAGAAATTGAAACGCAGGAAGAACTTTGTGCGGAACTGAATAAGCGCAATTACAGCGTGACACAGGCAACGGTATCGCGCGATATTAAGGAATTGCGTCTTTTTAAAGTTGCCGGAGTTGAGAAAAAATACAGGTATGCCTATATCGACGACGGGAACAATAAAATTTCTCCCAAAATGCACAATTTATTCCGCGAATGCGTTTTGTCGATGCGTCCTGCCATGAATCAGGTCGTGATCAAAACGCTTCGCGGCAATGGCAGCAATGCCGGTATGATCGTGGACAAGCTGAATCTGCCCGAAATAGTAGGTTCGATCGCGGGAGATGATACTCTTTTGATCGTGGCGCAAAGTGAAGACGATGCAAAGATCGTCGTTGAAAAATTAAACGAATTTTTAAAATAATAGTGGTATGCTTTCCAAACTGATCGTTAAAAACGTAGCTCTGATCGAGTATGCGGAAATTGAATTTTCGGACGGGTTAAATGTTCTTTCCGGAGAAACGGGTTCGGGGAAATCCGTCATTCTTGACAGCATCAACTTTGTTCTCGGTGCAAAGGCGGAAAAATCCATGATCCGCTTCGGGGAAAAAGAATGCTGTGTTACCGCCGTTTTTATTCCGGATCCTTCCGGCCCTGTCTTTGATGTTTTGCGCGAAATGGACATAGAACAGGACGAAGAACTCATTATCAACAGGAAATATAGCGCAGACGGGCGGGGAAGCATTAAAGTGAACGGGATTGCGGTGAATGCGTCTATGCTTCGGCAAATCACTTCGCATCTTGTGGATGTACACGGACAGAGCGAGCATTTTTATCTGATGAGCGAAGTCAACCAACTTGCGCTGATCGATAAAGTTGCAGGTCAGCCGCTGTGTCAGGCGAAAGACGAGCTGAATGTCCTGTTGACGGAAAACCGTGAGATCCGCCGAAAGTTATCAGCCCTGGGCGGGGATGACGCATCGCGCGGCAGAAGACTGGATATAATCAAATTTCAGCTCGATGAAATCGGGAAAGCCGATTTGCGAGAAGGTGAAGAGGAAGAACTTGCCTCTAAAAAGCTGTTGTTTGCCAATATGGAAAAAATCATGCGTTCTTTTGGCGAGGCGGCGCAGTTTTTGAACGGTGACGGGGCGGCGTTGGACGGCTTGAACGGCGCCCGCCGTTCCCTTTCGGAGATTTCGCATCTGAATGCGGAATATGAGTCGCTCTGTGAACGTTTGGACGGGCTTGTACTGGAAGCGGAGGATATATCCGAAACGGTGAGCTCGTTTGCGGAGAATCTCAGTTTTGATGAAAAAGAGGCGGAAGAGGTGGAAGAACGCTTGGATATGATCCGCGCGTTGAAAAAAAAGTACGGTTCTTCCGTTTCGGACATATTTCGGTTCCGCGACAAAATTGCGCAAGAGTACGAACTGCTTTCTCATTCGGATGAAGAATTTATTCGTCTGACACATCTTCAGGAAAAAAATTATTCCAAAATTTTTAACGTATGCAGAAAAATGTCTGACCTGCGCAAGCAGGCTGCCGATCGTTTCTGCGGGGACGTCGTAGACATTTTAAAGACGTTAAACATAAAGAATGCGCAATTTTGTGCAAGCTTTAGCGAATTTTCGGAAGAGTCTGCCGAGCATGCCACGCGTGACGGGTTGGACAGAATGTCCTTTTTGTTTTCTGCCAACGCTGGTGAGCCTTTAAAACCTTTGAACAAGGTGATCAGCGGCGGTGAGATGAGCCGTCTGATGCTTGCCATAAAGACGAAGATGTCGGATATCAATCAAATCTCTACTTATATATTCGATGAAATCGATGCCGGGATAAGCGGCAAGACGGCGCACATCGTTGCGGAACGGTTTGCCGACATTGCCAAACATAAGCAGATCCTTGCCGTTTCGCATCTCGCGCAGATCGTTGCAATGGCCGATTGCAATTTTTTGATCTCGAAGCGGGAAACATCGGAAGGAAAAACTCTGACGCAGATTTTGCCGTTGGATGCGGACGGGCGTATGCTTGAAATCGTCAGGCTTATCGGCGGCACGGAGAAAAGCGATGCCGCCAAGTCGCTGGCGGAAGAATTGTCCGAAAATTGCGCCAAATATAAAAACAAAACAGCATAATAAGATTTGTACGTTGTTGTCAGCGGGGTGTGAAAGCACCCCGCTGATGTTTTTTTCGTAAAAGGTATCGGCAGGGCAAATTGATCACATACTACTTATCGAGTAAAGGAAAGATAAAGTGTTTGATCGTGACGATGCGGTACGCAAAACCATTTACGAAGTGAATGCTCCGATTATTTATGCATTTACGGATTATGTTTTAAACACGGCGCAAAAATTAAAGGTACAGCGCATATACTTCCTTTCCCGCGACGGCTATGAGCCGTATATATTTGCGAAGGCGATCTCACAAAGGCGCAGTTTGCAGACAGATTGCAGATATTTATACGCATCGCGTTTGGCGTGGCGGTTGCCCGTCTACGGTCTGCTGCCCGAAAACAAAGCGCTGGATTTATGCTTTTCTCCGACAAATTATCGTACGGCGGACGCCGTGTTGGAGCGGATCCGTGCAAGTGAAGCGGAAAAAGAAGTTTTGATGAGCGATATAAAAAATATCGGGTTGTATGAGCCGCTGAGCAAAGACGCGTGGGAAAGCTTAAAACAATTTTTTTCGTCTGAAAAATTGTTTTTCGATGTAATGAAGAGAAATTCTTGCGCCGCGCTTGATAACGCGTTGGGATATTTTCGGCAGGAGGGATTGTTTGACGCGCCTTTTATTATTTGCGATTCGGGCTGGAGCGGAAATATGCAATGCTGTCTTGAAAGGATCTTGCAGGCGGGAGGAAGATCTCTTTTAAATGCGGGAGTGTATTTCGGATTGTACGAGGCGCCGGCGTTTTCGGATAAAACTTACGGAGCATATTATTTTTATCCCGAAGGCGGCATGATACGCAAGTTGAAATTCAACAATAATTTGCTGGAATGTATGTTGGTATCTCCGGACGGACTTACTCTCGGTTACAAAAAACGGGAGAATAGATTTTATCCCGAATGCAACGATGTCCGTTGCCGCTATTTTGAGCAAGACGACATGTATTTGCGCGAATGGCTGAAAAATGCCGCGGGGCAGAAAGTTTCGCTTTCCGTTTCAGAATGCGAACAAAGATTGAAGCAAGTGATGTATAAACCTCGGGCGCATCAGTTGCAATGTTACGATCGGTATTATTTTTCGGATGATCTGACAGACCGAAAAAAATGCAGCATTGTCCGCCGTTTAACGAAACGCGAGGCGAAGAGCTTTTTGTTGTTTTGTCGAATTGCGCGGAAAGTTTTTAAGCATGAAGAGGATGTCCCGCGGGTGTTTTGGCTTTACGGGTCGATCGCCGCCTCCGGCTTAAAGTGTAAATTTGTTTACCGCGGCAACGCGCTCATTTGGGAATTTTTGCGATTGGTGCGAATGAAGAAGAGAAAACAAAATATTTTCGGCAGGTCAGAACTATGAAAGGAGGAATAAAGATGCAGAGTCCTTTGCTGTCAATAATCGTGCCGGTCTATAATGTGGAAGCCTATATAGAAAAATGTTTGCTGAGTTTGCAGGCACAGTCCTATTCAAATATAGAAATAATATGTGTGGACGATGCAAGTCCGGATAACAGTGCTGCCCTGATCACAAAAATGTCTGAAAATGATAAACGGATCCATTTGATCCGCCATGAGGAAAATCAAGGGCTTTTTCATGCGCGCTTGTCGGGACTTAAAATAGCGCAGGGTGAATTTGTGGCTTTTGCGGACAGCGACGATTACGTATCCTGTGATTGGTTTCGACCTTTGATCAAAACGGCTATGGAAGACAATGCGGATATGGTGTTGGGGAACACGATCAATGTCAGTGAAGACGGGACGCGCACATATTACAATCATTACCGCAGTTTTAACAGGAATAAAAAGCCTTTGACCAAAGACCGCTTGCTGTCGTCGTTTTTCAGTCAGCAGGGGGAATGCTTTATCTGGCATACGGTCTGGAACAAGGTTTACAGAAAGAGCCTTTTTGACCGCGCGTTGCCTTTTTTGGAGAAAATGAAGCCGCCGCTGGTCATGGGGGAAGATATTGCTTTTTCTTCCGTGCTGTATGCTTTGGCGGATAAACTGTCTTTTTGTGACAACGACTGTTACTTCTATTACAGACACAGCGATGCGTCGACGGGGTTGGCTCACTCTTCAGATCGTTTCAAAAAATATGTCCGCGATATCTGTAAAGTTTTTGCGTTCGTACAGGACTTTCTTACTTCAAACGATTACCCGACGGCTGTGATCGGGGATTTTATGAGGTTCAAAGAAAAATATTTCCGCATTTGGTCGGGAAATATCCGAGCGGCAGGATTTGAAAACGATAAAGAAATCGTAAAATGTCTTTTGAACGGGTTTGAAAAAAAATCGTTGGCCTCGGTAAACGACGGTGAGTTTTATTTTTACGAACAGAGCACGGAGTGGGACGAGAAATTTGAAGAATTGCGCTACAAAATTTCGCAGCCCGAAGTTAAGATTGTCAGCTTTGACATATTTGACACATTGATTACGAGGCCGTTCTGGGAAGCGCAAGATTTGTTTTATTTCGTAGCGGAAAGAATAGGATTTTCCAATCCGCTTACTTTTGTATCCATGCGCAAAGAGGCGGAGGCGGTATGCCGAAAGGCTGCAAAAATGCTGGATTCATCCGTTGAGGACGTTACGCTGGCGGATATATATTCTTTTATGGGCAAATTATTCGGCTTTCCCCCGAAGAAGGCCGAGAGAATGCAAAAGGCGGAAGAAGAGGCGGAACTTTTCTTTTGCCGATCCAGGCAAGCGGGGAAAGTTTTGTACGATCTGGCGCTGTTCTTGGGTAAAAAAGTGATCCTGACTTCGGATATGTATTTGGAAGAAAATGTTGTCAGGCAGATTTTAGATGAAAACGGATACCGCGATCACGCGAAATTGTATTTGTCCTCGGCTCATAAAAGGTTGAAAACCACAGGCAGGCTTTTTCGCTTGATGTTGAAAGAGGAAGATGTTGCCCCTGAAAATGTTTTGCACATCGGAGACAACTGGCAGGCGGATATCGTTTCTGCCCAAAAAATGCGCATTCCAACATTGTTTTTCCCGAAGGCGACCGAAACGTTTTCCAACAATATTTCCAATATATATACGGGCGATTCGTTTAAAGAAATATACTGCGGGATCCATAAAAACATAGACAGCCGCGGTTTGTTGCAGCAGCTGCCGCTACGGTGTATGTTTGCGGTCGCCGCATATGGCGGATTCGACGATCCGTTTCGGTCTTTCAACCGAAGATCCTATTATGACGCGGACCCGTATTATATGGGTTTTTGTGCTTTGGGCATGCATTTATTCGGGCTCGCCAAGTGGCTTTATGACAAGCTGACCGAGAACGGGCAGGATCGTATCGTTTTCTTGGCTAGGGACGGTTTTCTGATCAAACAGGCTTTCGATCTTCTTTTCGCCGATCGCGGGATAAAGACTTCCTATTTTCATGCGAATCGGAAACTGCTTTTGCCGTATGCCGTGAGATCATCCGAAGATCTGTATAATGCCTTTCAATATATTGACCTTTCTTCCAATACGCCTGCGGATATTTTGGCTTTGTTCGCACCCGTATGCAAGGAATTGACTCTTGCAAGGATAACCGAATACCAGAAACGCGGTATCCGTATGGATGAGCCTGTGAAAACGGTCGGGAGCTATTTGCACTTGGCGGAGGCGATCGTATCGATTTCGTATTGCGGAGCGGAAAAAGAGCGGGAAGAGATCGGCAAATGCTTTGCGCAGATCTTTCGGGGAAATTGCGCGTGTTTTGACATAGGGTACAGCGGAAGATTGCAAAAGATCATCAACGACCTTGCAGGCAAAAAGATGGATGCCTATTACATTCATGACAACGGCAGCGAGGCGCTGACCTGCGCGAGGAAAAACGGGTTTAAGATACACAGCTTTTACGGCTTTACGCCTCAGATCACTTCCATATTGCGGGAGTATCTGATATCCGATCCTTCCGCCGCCGCGGTTTCAATGAAAGTTTGCAAAGGTCAGCTGATTTTTGAAAAAGAAAGGGTAAAGAGCAATTATGCCGAAGAATATGCCGTACGCGAAATGCAGAGGGGCGCTCTGGATTTTTGCGTATATCTGCGGGAGCGGTTGGGCGATTTTTGCCATTCTTTCGAGTTCCGCGGGCAGGATATTTCTTTGGCTTTTGAAAATTTTTTGCTCAACGCCTCCGATTTTGACCGCCGCGCTTTCAGAAATTCGTTTATCGAGGATAAAGTCTACGGCGGATATGATCGTAAAAATTTCTATGAGATTTGGAATTGGCATCTTTCGCGGTTTGAGGAAAAACAGGGCTTTCCCGCGGAGCCGGAATATCGGCCGGCCGATTCCGTTTACGGTAAAGAAGAAGAGAAATATATGTTTTTGGCGGAACAGCCGAAAATCAAAAAAGCCATGTTTTATTGGCTTTTTGACCGAAAAAAATTCCATGAAAAGTTGAAAGAACACAAAGCTAACAGAAAGCGCTTGAAGGAGGATAAAAAATGAAACTCGGGATTCTTCGAAACAGCGTTGCGCAAAAAAGTTCCCGTGCGGAAAAATTGATATCGCTGGGAGAAAACAGCGGGAATCTGGTCTTTTGGGAAGCCTTAGATAAACTGTTTTTGCCTGAAACGGTATCGTATTCGGACAGAGAAAAGATCAAAAGCTGTGATAAAATGATCGTGACCGACCTCATTTGGATACGGCAGAATTCAGATTTTTGTTATCTTGAAAAAATCGTGGATGAGAATCCTGTTCCGTTTGTGCCGATCTCAATCGGACTGCAGAGCGAAAAATTCGATGCGCGCTTTAAAATTCCCGCCTCCGTCGTCCGCTTGCTGCATAAATTAGAGGAACGGGCGATGCTCGGCGTCCGAGGCGAATATACGGCGGACATTCTACGAAAACACGGTGTACGCAATTTCGCTGTGATCGGCTGTCCGTCCATGTATTATTGGAAAGATCCCGACCATAAAATCAGCACAGTGCCGAGAAACGGCAAAACGAGTTGTAATTTCCGAAGCTTCTGCGGACAGCTTTCGGTGCCCGAAAAACACTTTTTGAGCTACTGCGCGTCGCACGGAATGCAATTTATCGAACAGACAAAATGGCGCCTCAGTTTAGAACAGACGAAGGATGCGGCGTATTATGAGTATGTCCGCGCGTGGCTGGATAAAAATACTGAGTCCCCTCTCGATTGCGACGAATGGCGGAATATGCTGTCGGACGTGACGTTTTCGATCGGAGGCCGCTTTCACGGAAACGTAATGGCGCTGTGGTGCGGGATCCCTTCCTTATTTTTGACCGTCGATTCTCGTACGGCGGAGCTGACGGATTATTTTTGTTTGCCGTCGGTACCGATGTCTTCGTTCCGCAAAGACTTGCCCTTGCAATATTACCGAGAATTGGCTGACTATGCGTCCTTCAACGAAAGGTATCCGCAATTATACAAAAATTTTCAAACTTTTGCCGAGAAGAACGGTTTAAAAATTGCGGACGCATCGACGGCTAAAACGGATCAAATAGCGGCAGGTCCGATCGGTGCGGCAGGGCGGTACGGGTATGTGCGTTTGAACGAAATAAAAAAGGAAGGGGGCAAACTTTCTTTTGATTTTTGTGCACAGGGCAAAATAGCGGATTATATTTTAAACAAAAGATCTTTTACGGTGGAATACGACTGCGGCATAGAAAAAGTTCCCGATTCGGTTGCGGCAATTCCGTTTATGACACTCATGCTGCCTGTTTGCTGGGTAACGGATTGTACGCTGATTGCCGAGGAAGCCGACGAAGATTTTGTGGCTTGCCTTGACGCAGTCAGGCGCAGTTACAAGGCGATGTATCCGCAAACGGATTTCCGCGGCGACATGCAGATAAAAAAGATTTTGAAAAACTGCATCGATTACAGCCTGCGCAGGACAATGTGTTTTTTCTCTGGCGGTGTAGACGCCACATCGACGCTGCTGACAAACCTCTGTTATCGGCCGACGGTATTTATGGTTTGGGGTACGGATATATATTTTGATCAAAAGGAGGCTTGGGAGAAATCTTCGCTTTTGTCCAAAAGGACGGCGTCGGAATTTCAACTGCCTTTTTCGTACGTAAAAAGCTCTTTTCGGGACATTCTCGACGAAAAAAAACTGACGTGGGACTATGCGCGTCAAGCCAAAGAAAATTGGTGGCACGGTTTCGAGCACGGGATCGCCTTGTTGGGGCATGCCGCTCCGTTTGCGCTGGTTAACGATGTCACTGATATAAAAATTGCGGCCACATACAGCGCGAAGGATCCTGTTTTGCAGACTTGTGCGAGTTATCCTTCCATCGACGAAACGCTTTCATTTTGCGGGTGCAGGATATATCACGACGGCTTCGGCAAATCGCGGTTGGACAAAGTCAGGCAGATCGTGCAATTTATGAAAAAAACGGGCAAAAAGATAAACCTGCGGGTTTGCTGGGAACAGATCACGGGTGAAAATTGTTGCATTTGTGAAAAATGCGCGCGGACGATTTTCGGCATTTATGCCGCGGGAGGTGATCCCGAAGATTTCGGATTTCATCTTACGGAGGAAAAAAAGAAAAAGATATCGGATAATATCAAAAAAGACATTTATCGGAATATTTTCTGGGAAGAACCGATTTGCGCGCTGCGGGAGAGTAAAGACGATTTTGTGAAGAATGAATTGGTTCTTGCCTTATTGGATAAATATTCGAAGAGCGGTGTTAAATGATTTTGTGTTTGCCCGCCTGTTTTGTGCAATTCGTTTGACGGACAGGCGGGCTGTTTGTTATAATGTATAAAAAAGTACAGGCAAGGTGAAGGGATGAGCGCAAAAAAAGAGGAGTTTTTGAAAATCTTCGATGAACATATCCGCAGAGAAGGTGCCGCAGAGTTGAGAAAATATTTATTGAAATCGGACTTTTTTTCTGCGCCTGCGAGCAGTAAATATCATTGCGCCCGCGAAGGGGGCTTATGCGAGCACAGCGTCAATACATATTACAGGATGTTGAAAAACATTCAGAACGAGTATGGCGACGAGTGGGAAAAGGTCGTTTCGCACGAATCGGTCGCGATCTGCGGCCTTTTGCACGATTTGTGCAAAATTGATTTTTATAAGCTGGATTATCGGAACGTCAAAGAAAACGGCGAGTGGGTAAAGAAGCCGTGGTATATCCGCGAAGAATCGCTGCCGTTCGGTCACGGGGAAAAATCGGTTTATATCATCAACGGGTTTATGCGGTTGAAAAGAGAAGAAGCGATGGCGATCAACTGGCATATGGGCGGATTCGATATGCGCGCCCGCGGCGGCGACGGTTCGGTAAGCGAGGCGTATGCCATATTTCCTTTGGCGGTATTTATGCATGTTTCCGATCTTGAAGCAACGTACATCGATGAAAAGCGCGGGATTTGATCATGGACATTCAGGAAGAAATTTTATTTGCCGTAAGGCGCAAACGTGCGATTTTATTTTCTAAAAACAGCGAGTGTCTGCAATCGCTTTCAGTGTTGCTCTCCGTAACGGACAGGCGTGCGGTTACGCTGTGGGCTTTGGATCTGGCGCAATGCTCGGCAGAGAGCTTGACGGACAGCAAAGCCTCCGTTGCGAAAGAGGCGGTGGATCAAAGCCGTCGTTGGGCAAAAGGTCAAATAAAAATGCCGCAGGCAAAGCGTGCGATCCTTGCCTGCCATCAGGCCGCCAAAACGGCAAGCGCGGAGAATGCCGCGGCCTTTCATGCGATCGGCCAGGCGTGCAGTACCGTGCATTCCGTCAAGCATGCGCTGGGCTTTCCGATATATGATCTGACTGCGCTCGTCCGCAGGCATTCGGCCGAAGGGTGCGAAGAATTGCTGCGCGAGCGGATCGCCGAGTATGTGGAAAAATTATTGTATTGGCGCGACCATGGGAACGAGCAAACGGAGTGGGCTGATTTTTTGGAAAAATAAAAAGAAAAAGGTGCGGACGGATCCGCACCTTTTTTGATTGTAACATTATTTGATTTTTACGGTAAAATCGCCGTTCAAAGCCCCGATTTCGATCGTGTTTCCGGGTTGCAGGTCGTTGGCGATCATCGTTCTCGCGATGAGCGTTTCCACTTTGCTTTGCAGATAGCGTTTGAGCGGCCGTGCCCCGTAAACGGGATCGTATCCGTTTTCGATGATCAGATCTTTTGCAAGCGGCGTGATTTCCAGTTTCAGCTGTTTATCGGCGAGCCGTGCCGACAGATCGGTGATGAGAAGATCGATGATCTTGCGGATATTTTCTTTTGTGAGAGGTTTGTAATAAACGATTTCGTCCAGCCTGTTCAAAAATTCGGGGCGGAAACTCTGTTTGAGCAATTGCGATACTTTTTCTTTCGCATCTTCGGAGATTTCACCGTTTTCGTCGATTCCGTCCAGCAAATAGGAGGATCCGAGGTTGGAAGTAAGAATAATGATCGTGTTTTTGAAATCGACCGTTCTGCCCTGAGAATCGGTGATACGCCCGTCGTCGAGGACTTGCAGCAAAATATTAAACACATCCGGGTGCGCTTTTTCTATTTCATCGAACAATACGACGGAATAGGGTTTTCTGCGCACGGCTTCGGTAAGCTGGCCGCCTTCGTCGTAACCTACATATCCGGGAGGCGCGCCGATCAGACGCGACACGGAAAACTTTTCCATATACTCGGTCATATCGATGCGCACCAGGTTATGCTCGTCGTCGAACAGGCTTTCGGCAAGCGCCTTGGCAAGCTCGGTTTTCCCGACGCCGGTGGGACCGAGGAACAGGAACTAGCCGATGGGGCGGTTCGGATCCGCGATGCCCGCGCGGGAACGTATGATTGCTTCCGTGACCTTTGTGACCGCCTCGTCCTGGCCGATAACGCGTTTATGAAGGATATCGTCCAGATGCAGGATCTTTTCGCGTTCGCCCTCCATGAGTTTGGAAAGGGGAATTCCCGTCCAGCGCGAAACGACGCGCGCGATTTCTTCTTCGGTTACCGTATCCCGCAAAAGTGTATGCTTTTTCGCGGTTCCGTCTTTCTGCGCCGCTTCCAGTTTTTTCTGCAGTTCGGGCAAACGGCTGTATTTTAGCTTTGCGGCGCGCTCGTAATCGCCGATGCGCTGCGCAGCTTCGATCTCGCCGTTGACTTTTTCGATTTCCGCTTTGGTATCCGAGACAATGTGAATGCTCGCCTTCTCATTATTCCATTGCGCTTTCATGGCGTTGAATTTGTCGCGAAGCTCGGCAAGCTCCTTTTGTATGGTGCTCAGCCGTTCTTTGGAAAGAGAATCTGTTTCTTTTTTCAGAGCCATTTCTTCGATTTCCAACTGCATGATCTTGCGCGCAATGTCGTCCATTTCTGTGGGCATGGAATCGATCTCCGTACGGATCGTTGCGCAAGCTTCATCGACAAGGTCGATCGCCTTGTCCGGCAGGAAACGGTCGGAAATGTAGCGGTGGGAAAGTGTAGCGGCGGCGATCAATGCCTGGTCATGGATCTGAACGCCGTGGAATACTTCATAACGTTCTTTTAAGCCGCGAAGAATGGAGATAGTATCTTCCACCGTCGGCTCATCGACCATGACAGGCTGAAACCTGCGTTCCAGAGCGGCGTCTTTTTCAATGTATTTGCGGTATTCGTCCAGCGTCGTCGCCCCGATGCAGTGCAATTCGCCGCGTGCCAGCATAGGTTTAAGCAGGTTGCCTGCGTCCATGGCGCCGTCCGACTTGCCTGCTCCGACGATGGTATGCAGTTCATCGATAAAAAGCAGGATTTTTCCTTCGCTCTTTTTAATCTCGTTGAGAACGGCTTTCAGCCTTTCCTCGAATTCCCCGCGGAATTTCGCTCCCGCTATGAGCGCGCCCATATCCAAAGCAAAAATCGTCTTGTTTTTCAGACCTTCCGGCACGTCACCGCGTACGATACGTTGCGCAAGCCCTTCGGCGATCGCCGTTTTGCCTACGCCGGGTTCACCGATAAGCACTGGGTTGTTTTTGGATTTGCGGGACAGGATACGGATTACGTTCCTGATCTCGTTGTCGCGACCGATCACGGGATCGAGTTTTTGTTCTTTTGCCCGCTGAACAAGGTCAAAACCGTATTTAGACAGCGCGTCGTACGTGTTTTCCGGTTCATCGCTCGTCACTCTGTCCGTCTTGACTTTTTTAAGTTCTGTAAGGAATGCGTCTTTTGTGATGCCGAGCGAACGGAAAATGCTCTTGATATCGTCCGTCGCGTAATCGAATATGGCAAGCATGAGATGCTCGACGGAAACATATTCGTCCTTCATGGAAGAGGCAAGACGCTCCGCCTCATTGAATATTTTGTCCGTAACGGGCGAAATGTAAATTTTGTCCGGCTCTCTGCCGCTACCGCTGACCGCGGGGATCTTGCCGATCGCCGAATCCAGTAAGGCAAGCAAATTGTCGGTGTCTTTTCCCATCTTTTTCAGAAGCTGAGAGATAAGTCCGCCTTCCTGATCCACAAGAGCATATAAAAGATGCTCGGGCATGATTTGCATGTTTTGGTTTTCGATCGCTATGCTTTGGGCGGCATTCACCGCTTCAAGCGCTTTTTTCGTAAATTTCTGTGCGTTCATATGAATCACCTCCTTCCGTTCAGATCAACTGAACTCCGCTGTTTAAATAAGCAAGATATCGCTTTTCGATCTCTTCCGTCGACGAATAGTTGCCGGAAAGAAAGTTTTTCAGCATCTCGTCGAACGTCGCTATATACTGGCTGATTGCATTCCCGATTTGTTCTTCGGTATAATCCGAATCGTTCGGAACCGCAAACGTTCTCAGGAATTTTCCGTTTTCCATTCCGTATTCGATCGCGTCTTTTTGGAAAAACTGATGTATATATATGTTTTCCAGCTGCATCCAGATCTTGAAAAAACGCGTCAGTTCTACAAGCAGTTCCGCCGACGTCGTACGGAATATGATTTTCAGCTGCCCGATCGTCTGCGAAGGAGTACGGTACATCTCCACCTCGTAGCGGATGGTCGGACGGTAATGATACTTCAATGAGCTTTTTATGCTCATCGTCATATCGTTCGGCTGCGAATATAAAAGATATCCGTTTTGCTTTCCTATAAAATTCTCTATAATGTCAAAGATGTTTTGTACATGCTTTTCAGGCGTAGTCAGCGAAACGTACTCCGCCAAAATCTGATTGACAAGATTGGAACGGTTCGTTTCCTTTTCATCCGCCATGCGGTCGATCGCCCGTATGACGTCTTCCGCCAGCATCAGACTGTACATATTTTTCTTCATGCGATCTTCCTCCTTTTTTTCTTTGCTTATATTATATACGCTTTTTAAAATTTGTCAAGGTTTTTATATAAATTTATTTTCAAATTTTAAAAAAAATTCTTGCTTTACGGGAAAAACTTTGTTATAATAAAAAAGAGGTGAAACAGATGGTAGGTATCCTGAAAAAAACGGAAAGCGCGCGGGCGGTGCGTATTTACTCGGACGGAAAGGAATATGAATTTTCTTCTCTGGACGAGCGGTTTGCGAAGTTGAAGGAAGCATGGGAGAAGATGACTGCGGGGGCATTCGAGATGCCTGCGTTCGGAGTGAGCATCAATGAATTGACGCAAAAACAGAAGGCGTCGGGGCTGTGGATCGAATTTTTGTTCGGGGATGAATTTATGAAAGATGAAATGCCGTTTGATTCATTGCTGATCCGCTGCGAAGAAAAATATCGGGGATTTAATCTGGAGCGCGGGATAGGCGGGGAATATTCCGGACGCTGTTTTTATCTCGACCTGAAAGACAAAGACATGAGCGGACTGGTTTCGTGCATAAAGTTATTGACAAAATAACGGAAAAACAATAAAAAGCAAAAAAGCGCCGCCCGCAAATTTTATGCGGGCGGCGCTTTTTTGCCGATTTTATAACTCTATATTGGAATAAACGTCGAGGATATTTTCCAGTTTCTTTTCATCGGAAGCGTTTTGGACAAAATCGCGATAGCAGGAGCAGACATTGCCTTCTTTGTCGAATCCCGTGTCGTTGCATTTTTTGCAGCGGTACTGAGGAATGAGCATGGATTCTTTGAGATTCATGCTTTTCAGCAAAGAAGCGCGCTGTGCGCGAAGGGATTGCAGCGTTTCGGAAAGTTCTGTACAGTCGCCGCCGAGGGCTTCGCATTTGGCGAGCTTGATTTCCGTGCTTTTGATCTCGTCTTCATTTTTACGGAAGTCGGGGTTCGCGCGTGCGCGTTTCAGGTAGTGATCCGCAATGTCCTGCGCGCGTTCGCGAAGATTGAAATAGTAGTTTTGAACTTTTTTGCGGAATTCCGCGTCGTGCTCTTCGCGGATTTGTTTTTGGTAAAAATTTTCTTTGGGCTGTGAAGAGGGTATCTGGCCGACGTCGAAAATATTTTTGGATTTCCAGGAAGAGAGCACCGAAGTTATGTAAGGGATCGGGCTGGCTTTTCCTGCGGCGGCCTCCGCCGCCTTTAAGATCATTTCATCGGAGAAATTCCAATTTCTCCAGTTGCGCAGGCATTCCCTGTCCCAATTATTGACACGCCTGGAAATTCCGGCGGTTTTGAGTACTTCGCTTGCAAATTCCTGTTCGCGGGCTTCGTTTTCCATATAAGCGATGATGCTGTCTGCGGAAACGACGCCGAGCGATACGAGTTTCGCGATCAGCTCATCCATTTTTTCAAAGCTTTTGCGCTCGCGCCGGAAGCAATATTTTGCAAGGTTGATCAAAGAGGAGTCGTCATAGCCTGCGGCAAGCCACTTGCTTACAAAATTATCCGTATAAGTGTCGATGACCTGACAATATACTCCCAATTCTTTTGCTATGGACATCGTAAGGGCTCGTATTTCCGATTTGCGCGAGAGATATTCTTTGATTTCCGGTTTGGAAAACTTTTTATTGGCGTAAAGTTCTTGTAGAACCTCATCCAGTTTTGACAGGCTGCTTTTTTTATAAAGGGAAGCGGTGAATTGGACGATTTCCAATTCGAACCCGAGTTCTTCCGTCCATTTTTTCAAAAGTTTGTAATCGTCCGGTTCTGCCTTTTTGTTGGATCCGAGCGCCCGCAAAACCGCGGCGATGTCGCCGCTTTTCACTACGTAGTCGGACAGTCTGCTTTCGATCTGTTCGACGGTCGTGGCGCCTTCGGCGGCAAAGTTCCGCGCAACCTGAAGAATGTAATTTTGTGCGATCGATTCACCTTTCAGGTCAACGCAATACCTTACGATCAAAAGCATCGCCTCGGGTTTGATCGCGTATTCTTCCATGACCGCGAAATATTTCATGAATTCATTGGAAGAGATCATTTTTTGAGGCATCAGTGATTGAACGGCGCGGTTAAAGTCGGAATATTTTTCCGTTCGTATCCGCTTTGGTTTGCCTTTGGCATAGTCGGCGGGGAAATACCGCACGGAAAAAGGCTGTACGGAAACAATTTCCAAAAGGTCGAAGTCTTCCCAAAACTTGAATAAGTCGATCACTTTGTCTTCGGGCATGTTAAGGGCGGAGGCGGCTTCCGCAAGGCTGTAATCTTGCTGAACATTCTGGCATAAGTATAAGCCGAAAATGTAAACCTTGACAGCTTCGCCGTCTGCCATCGGCATGTATTTTTGAATGAACTGATTCTCGATCCCCGTATAAGAGGAAAGGGAAAACTCTTTGGAATAGGAGCAAAAACCCATAAGTAAACTCCGCGCAACGCTTGATTTATTTGGTATTATGCGCTATACTATTATATAAATTATTTGTCGGGAAAGCAAGGTTATTTGCACCCGAAAGCGGGTAAAATTTTTCCTTTCGGAATTTTTTTGCCGAGGCGGAGTTTTATGAAAATTTTGCACACATCCGATTGGCATATCGGAAAGCGGCTTGCCGGATTGGAAAGGTTTGACGAGCAAAAGGCAGTCCTCGACGAAATCGCTCAGATATGTGACAGTGAAGGCGTCGAGCTTGTGCTCGTTGCGGGAGATATCTTCGATACGTTTTTGCCGTCCGCAGAGGCAGAAGATGTCTTTTATGACGCCGTGCGCAAAATTGCAGGAAATGACCGATCCGTATTGATTATCAGCGGCAATCACGACGACAACGTGCGTCTTTCCGCTGCGACGGCTTTGTCCGAAGAGCTGGGAATTTATGTCTACGGAAACATGGGTCGCGTTCCTAAGATATACGGCGGACGGGCGACATGTGCTGCGGAAGCAGGGAAAAATCATATAATTTTCCGCAACAAGGCGGGGGAAGAGGTCTTTGTAAACGTTTTGCCTTATCCAAACGAGGCGCGCCTGAAAGAAGATAAAAACCCCGACGAATCGTATTTGGAAAAAATGCGCCGCTGGATCGGCGCGGGACAGAAAGAAAACGTGCGCGGGCTTCCTTCGATTTTTCTTTCCCATTTGTTTCTTGCGGGCGGTGCCGTGAGCGAAGGCGAGCGCGAGATCGATCTCGGCGGAGCGCGCGCGGTGCCACTTTCCCTGATGCCGCCTTGCGATTACGTGGCTCTCGGACACCTGCACAAGCGTCAGGAATTTAAAAACAATGTCGTTTACAGCGGTTCGATCCTGCAATACGCGTTTGACGAGGCGGGGACAGAGAAGAGCGTAGTCGTCTTTGACATCGGCAAAGAAGGGGTAAACGACCGCAAACGCATACCCCTTCATTCGGGGAAACAGCTGGTTCGGCTTTCGGCAACAAGCGTGGGCGAAGCGGTGAACTTGCTGAAAAAATATCCGAATTGTTTTGCCGAACTGACCATTTATGTGTCGGAGCCGCTTTTGACTTCCCAGCTTCGGGAATTGAAAGAAGCAAATTTCGGGCTCATGTTTGTTTTGCCTAAGATCCAGGGGGCAGGGCAGGACGTATCCTACCAGACTCTGCGTAATTTGCCCGCCTCCGATTTGTTCAAAGAGTACTATAAATCCGTCTATGCGGAACTGCCTCCCGATGATCTGACGCAGTTGTTCCTTTCTCTTACGGAGGGCGCCGATGAAACCTAAATATCTGAGCTTTTGCGGGATCAACAGCTTTTCGAGAAAGGCGGAAATTGATTTTGAAAAACTGCTTTCCTCCGGTATTTTCGGTATTTTCGGCGATACCGGGAGCGGAAAGACCACGATTTTAGACGCCATGATCTTTGCTCTGTACGGGCGCGTCGACAGGATCCGCGGCGGAAACGGGAACGAGATCATCAATTCGGGGTGCGACAAGGCAAACGTATTGTTTGATTTTGAAACGGAGACGCACGACGGGCGCAAGATCTACCGAATCGAGCGGGAAATGAAACGAAAGAACTCCGCACAGTCGCTGACTTTGTCCGAAGTGAAAGGGGACAAGATTGTTGCCGTGAGCGACGGGGTCAAAAATACCAACGCCAAAATTCAGGAAATCGTAGGGCTTTCTTTTGAAGATTTTAAAAAATGTATAGCATTGCCGCAGGGCGAGTTCGCGCAGTTTGTGAAGGCGGAGCGCGCCGACCGTTTGCGGTTGATTTCCCGCTTGTTCGGATTGGAAAAATTCGGCGATCTTTTAAATGCGAAACTTCGGGAACGCCTTGCCGCGGTGCGTTCCGATTTCGATAAAAAAGAGGGTGAATTGCGCGTCTATGCGGAAGTATCTTTGGAATTGCTTTCGTCTCTGAAAAAAGATGCGAATGCTCTGAAAAAACGCAAGGCTGCCCTGGACATTGAATACGCGGCCGCACAAAAGGAATTCGAACAGATAAAAAGCGCTTACGAACGCACCTGCCGCCGCGCTTTATTGGCAGAGAAGCTCAAAGGGTTGCAGTCCCGTGAGAACGAAATATCTGATTTGGAGAAAAAGACGCAAAAGTTCCCTGCGGCAAAAGTGATATGCGATGCAAGATCGCGCCAAGTGCTTCGCGAAAAGGAAATGCAGGAAACCGTTTCGGCTTCGGAGCGGGTGACGGCGGACAAAACTTTGGCGGAAAACGAATCTGCCTCGTTGGTCAAATCCTTCGATAAAGAGAAAAACCGTGCGGATGCGGAGCAAATTACGGCCACGTTGGCAAAATTGGCGTATGCGCGCAACGATGCGGAAAATCTTCGCGAGATCGCCGTGAAGCGCGACGGCTTACGCAAGGATCTGCGAAATGCGGAAGCGGCGTGCAAAGCCGCAAGCGAACGTCTTGCCTCTTACAATGCGGAGGAGGAAAAACTCGGCAAAGCATTGGCCGCCGTTTTAGACTGTTCTTTGGAGGAGTTTTTGGTCGATCGCCTGGACAGCGCGTTGCTGAACACGGAATTGCGATCGGCGAAAGAATACTTTGAACAGAGCCGCATAAAGCTGCACTCCGAACCCGAGCGCGGCGTTTTGTTCGATCGTGTGGACGCAGAGCTTTTGCGGAAAATTTCCGAATATGAGGGCAGGCTTTCCGGGCAAAAAGGCGCGGATGCCGCCGCCCTGTTGGAAAAGTACAACGGCATGCGAAAACAAAGGGAAGAGCTTGTCGGGAAAAAGAACCGCATTGCGGTAGAAAAAGCGCGCGCGGAGAGCAATCTGAAAGAGTCCGAAAAAGAGCGCTTGCGGATTTTGGAGGACGGAAAAAAGCTGAGTGCGGATATTCAGAAATTGGAAAATAAGATCCGCGCCGAGCTCGATGTCGAAGAGGTTCCCGATTTTTCCGCAATGCAGGCGGCTCTGGATAAGAAAAAGCGCGCATTACAAGAAGATGCCGAGCGCTTTGAAAAGCAGTCGGAACGCCTGAGGGCGCGGATACAGGAGGATGTGGTCGAGAGAGCACGTCTGGAAACAGTTCTCGAACGGTTGCGGAAAGAACGGGAAGAAGAAGCGAAAACATTCGCGTCGCTTTTGGCCGAATCCGGGTTTGCTGACCTTGCGGCCGCGCAAAATTTGCTCAAAGAAATTCCCGATTTGGAAGCGGCACAAAAGAAGATCAACGATTTTCGGCAGGAGCTGCTGTCCGTTCAGGCAAATCTGCGCTTGCTTGACGAGGAGAAATGTTTGGTCTCGGAAGAAGAGTATCGGCAGTCGGAAAAGAAAATGCACGATCTTTCCGACAAAAAAGACGAAGTCATGCGTTCTGCCGCAATATATTCCCAACAGATTTTCGATACGGAAAAACGCGTGCGGCTGAAAATGCAGATAGAAAAAGAATTGGAAACTGAGCGGATAAAGGTTGAGCGTGTGGAGAAATTGTACAGCCTTGTGCGCGGGAATGCGTTTATGGAATTTGTGGCAGGGGAATATCTTGCCGATATTTCCGTGTCGGCTTCCAAAACTTTGCTTGAATTGACGGGCGGCCGCTATTTTATTCGGTATAAATCCGGGTTCGTGATCATAGACAACTTGTGCGGCGGCGAAGAGAGGGGCGTGAATACTCTTTCGGGCGGAGAAACTTTTTTGGTTTCGCTGTCTTTGGCGTTGGCATTAAGTTCGGCGATCTATGCGAAGTCTTTGCGGCCGATCGAATTTTTCTTTCTCGACGAAGGGTTCGGCACTTTGGACGAAAAGCTGATCGACACGGTTATGGACAGTTTGGAAAAACTCAAAAATAATCGTTTTTCGATCGGGTTGATTTCACACGTCGAGGAACTCAAACATCGAATAAATAATAAAATAACGGTGACGGGTGCTGCGGAAGGCGGCAGTTCGGAGATCCATATCAATTATTGAGCAAGGGAGGTCATCTTTTGGCAAACAAAATTCTTACCCCCGTAACGTTGTGGAGCGATTTTAACGATTCGCTGCCATTGCAGGAAAACATTGAGGAAGAAAGGACGGAAGAAAAAATTCTTTTGCGTTCGGTTCGGTTTTTCGGCAGAGAGATCGAAAACAGCCGCGTAAACATTTTTGCAAAGTTCGGCATGCCTGCGGATGCGGCGTCCGTTCCGGCTTTGCTCCTTTTGCCGGACGCTTCCCGCACGGCAGACGAGGCTACGATACGATTTTTCGTTCGCAAAGGGTATGCCGTTTTGATGCCGGATTATCGCGGCAAAGCGGACGGCTGCGAGGAGCCTTTTACCGTTTATCCGGATGCGATCCCTTATGCAAATTATGTGCAGGCGGGGCGGCATCTCGATTACGCCGAGCCTACTGCGAAAGAAACGAGCTGGTATGAATGGGTGGCCGTAGCCCGCTACAGCGTAAAGTATTTGCGCTCATTGCCGCAGATCACCAAAATCGGGGTCATTGGATTGAAGGCCGGCGGTGAAATCGCCTGGCAGCTTGCGGCGACGAGCACGGAGCTTTCCTGCGCTGTTCCCGTCTGTGCCGGCGGTTGGCGCGCATACCGCGGAATCAATAAATTCGGTGATGCGGCTGCCGAGCTGAAAATGGACGACGAGCGCTATCGCTTTTTGGCGGGGGTGGATTCGCAGGCGTACGCGCAATATGCGAAATGTCCCGTGCTGATGCTTTGCTCGACCAACGATGAGCGTTTTGACGCGGACAGAGCGTTCGATACTTTTGCGCGCATAAATCCGGAACAGAGCAAGTCCTTTTATTTTGCCGTTCGGTATAACGGACACATCGGAAAGACGGGCATGGAAGATTTGGATCTGTTCTGTGACAAATATCTGAAAAACCGCGAAGTTTTTGTTCCGTCGCCTGCCGAGATAAGCGTTGAAGAGGATGACGGGGAATTGACGGCGCGCGTGAAATTCGATCCCAACGGAGAAATGAAATATTGCGAAGTTTTTATGGCGGAGGATTGCATCGATTCGTCCGTACGGGATTGGACCAGGTGCGGTTTGAAACGCAGTACGGAGGAAGGGGATCAGATTTTTTATCTGAACGCATTCCGGCAAAGCTCGCGCGTATTTGTGTTTGCCAAGACCAAATACAGCTGCGGTTTTGCGACTTCGTCGAAAATCGCAGTGAAAAGGTTGGAAAAACAATATTCCAACATGACCGAAAAGAGCAGGATTTTGTACAGCAGCACCGATAAATTCGACAGTTTTGTGCTGGACCGTTTTGATAAAAACGTGCTTGCCGATTGTTTTCTGGACAGCGGCATTCCGCCGATCCGCATGATCAAAGGGCCGCACGGCATCGAAGGAATTTATTCTGCATACGGTTTGAAACTTTTCAGGATCGGGGATCCGCGTTTCCGCCCCGAAAGCAATTCGCTTTTGAAAATGGATTTTTACAGTGCAAATCCCAACATCGTCCGCCTGTGCATCGGTACGGTCAAAGGCGGGGTGCATGAAAAGTATTATTGCAATTTGAGGCTTTCCGGCGGGGAATATTGGGCGGACCGCGTTTTGGCCGCAAAAGATTTTAAAACGGAGGGAAACAAGCCGCTTTCCGCATTTTCGGATGCCGCATCTCTCTCGTTTTCGTCGGATGGCGAGTTTTGCATAAATAATTTGCTTTGGCTGTAAAAATTTCACTGAATTTACTTTTTATAAGGCGAAAAATATGGTATACTCATTAGGAGAGAAAGTTGTCACGAAAAAAAAGCATCCATGCGGCAGCGACGTTTGGACGATCGTGCGTACGGGTGCCGATTTCAAATTGCGCTGTGATAAGTGCGGCAGGATCGTGATGATGTCCAATGCGGAATTTCTCAAAGCAGTCAAGCGGAAGGCGGTAAGCGATGAGCGAACGGATAAATTATGAAGAGGTGATCGAAAGCAGGAGGTATCCGGAAAGAGAAACTCTTTCCACCCTTCGTTTTTTTGCGGTATTGCTTGCCGTGTTCGCAGCTTTCATTTTTGTTTTTACGCATGTCTTGATCGGGGTACAAGTCAGCGGCTCTTCCATGGAGCCCACTTTATACGGCGGTAAGCCGAATGGCGACGGAACCTATTCCGGCGGTGATTATTTGTTCGTCAATACGTTGGATCGCATAGATTACGGCGATATTATCGTATTCCACGCGACGCCGGACATCAGCGATAATTCGGAACTGATCAAGAGAGTGATCGGGTTGCCCGGCGACAGCGTTTATGCGGTCAACGGCGTGCTTTACCGCATCCGTGCGGGAAGCAGTTCTCCCGAAATCGTGGAAGAGACGTATCTGGGCGAGGCATGGACGGAAACATTTCCCTCGGCCGGCGATACGCGCGATTACGTTCATGACGGAAAAGTTGTAGTGCCCGAAGGCATGGTTTTTGTTTTGGGCGATCATAGGAGTGTAAGTAAAGACAGCCGCAGTTTCGGGCCGATCCCGCTCGACAATGTGGTTGGCGTGGTGACAGGATGGTCGCTGAAACACCGCAAATCTCTTGCGACGATTTTCGGGTTCTTCGGATTTATCCGCGAAATTTTTTAAGGCTAAGGAGGAAAGACCATGAAAGATATTATCATTTCATCGGACAGTACTTGCGATCTGAGCGAAGCGTTGATCGCGAAATATGATATTGAGATCATGTCACTGAGCGTCATGTTGGGTGCGCAAACATACAGGGACGGGATCGATATCGTTCCCGCGGATATTTTCCGCTATTTTGACGAAACGGGTGAATTGCCGAAAACCGCCGCCCCGAGCGTAGAAGAATATGCCGCCTTTTTCCGTAAATATACCGACCAGGGAAAAACGGTCGTTCATATCAACATTTCATCTAAAGCGAGCGGATCGTATGGTTTTGCCCGTACTGCGGCCGAACAATTTGACGGGAAAGTTTTTGTCGTCGATTCGCACGCTTTATCGACGGGGCAGGGCCTGCTTGTTTTGAAAGCGGCCGATCTTCGCGCGGAAGGAAAATCGGCAAAAGAAATTTATGACGAGCTGCTTGCGCTTCGCGACAAAGTCAATACATCTTTTGTCCCCGATACGCTTTTGTATCTTTTTAAAGGCGGACGCTGTTCTACGTTGTCCTATTACGGGGCAAAAGTTCTTTCCATTCATCCGCTGATCGACATGAAGGACGGCCAGCTTTATCCCAAGAAAAAATATATCGGCAAAATGTCGCGCTGCATCAAAAATTATATCACCGACCTTGTGGCCGAATATCCTTCTTACGATAAGAGCAGATGTTTTATTACGCACAGCAATGCCGATTCCGATCTCGTCGACGAAGCGAGGACGATGGTGAAAGAATTGTTTGATTTTGAAGAGATACTTGAAACTACGGCAGGAAGTATTATTACGAGCCATTGCGGCAGAAATACTCTCGGCGTGTTGTTTATCACGAAATAAAATTTGAGGTTTTTCTTAAAAATGACGATCATTTTCAACGATGCCGACCTTATTTCGGCATACAAACAGCAGCGCAATCTTCTCCGCATTTTTCTGCTCGTTACCTTGCTTTTTGTGGCGGTAAGCCTTGCGTGCCTTTTGTATTTTATGTCGCTTCCGTACGAAGATCCCATGCAGCCGCTGCCGCAATGGATCGTGAGTATCGTAAGTTGTATCTATGTCATCTTTGCTTATATTTTTATGGGCATAAAATTTCATCGCGCGCGCCGTTACTATCGGTTGATCGGTTATCTTTCCGTCGGAATGAAGCAGGTCAACAACAGTATATTTTTGAGGTACGAGGAGCCCGAGCTTCGGGACGGCGTGGATTTTTATGTTTTGATTTTTTCGGAATGGAGCAAGAAAAAATCCGAATATATGGACAGAAAAATTTATTGTGACAAAGAAAAACCTTTGCCGCAATTCAAAAAAGGCGAAGAAGTGCGGTATCTTACGCAGGGAAATGTGATCGTAGAGTATGAAGTAGTCGGGTTCAACGAAAACTTTTCCGAAGAAAAAGATAAGGAAGATGCCAACAGAAAACCGATCAGAATGGGAGATGTAAAATAATGCGTGCAGTCGTTACGGTTACGGGAAAGGATAAAAAAGGGATCATAGCAAAGGTCAGCGGGTTTCTTGCCGAAAAAGGTGTGAACGTCGAAGATATCAGCCAGACGCTTTTGCAGAATTATTGTGCGATGATCATGCTGGTCGATATCAGCGATGCAAAGACAGAGCTTTCCGAATTGGCCAAAGAGTGCGAAAAGCTCGGCGAACAGATCGGAATGTCAATCCGCATGCAGCACGAAGCGATTTTTAATGCAATGCACAACATTTGAAAAGGGCGCTGGAAATATGTTTAATAAATTTGATGTGTTGGAAACCATTGACATGATCGAGCGTGAGCATCTTGATATCCGCACGATCACGATGGGGATCTCATTGCTTCCGTGCATAGGTGCAAACGCGGAAAAGACAGCGCAAAATGTTTATGACACTGTCTGCAAAAAGGCAAAAAATATTGTGAAAGTTGCGGAACAGCTTTCAGGTGAATACGGCATTCCGATTGTAAACAAAAGGGTATCGGTTACGCCTGTCAGTCTGATCGCTGCTCCTTTTCCCGAAAAAGCGCACCTGCTCGGCAAAGCGCTGGATAAAGCCGCCAAAGAGCTCGGGATCGATTTTCTCGGCGGATATTCCGCGCTTGTTCATAAAGGCACGGCCGATTATGAAAAGATTTTTCTTGAAAGCATTCCCGAATTGCTTGCGGAAACGGAGCGGGTATGTTCGTCCGTCAATATCGGATCAAGCAAATCGGGCATCAATATGGACGCCGTGCGGCAAATGGGAGAAATCGTCAAACGCACGGCCGAACTTACAAAAGATAAAGACGGGCTCGGGTGTGCGAAACTCGTCGTATTTGCCAACGCCGTGGAGGACAACCCCTTCATGGCAGGTGCTTTTCACGGCGTAGGAGAGAGCGGCACGGTGATCAATGTCGGCGTATCCGGCCCGGGCGTCGTCAAACACGCATTGGAAAATATACCGGACGCAAACCTCAACGACGCCGCGGAAATGATCAAGCGGACTGCATTTAAGATCACGCGCGCTGGACAGCTGATCGCCAAAGAGGCGGCAAAACGTTTGAATGCCGAATTCGGGATCGTTGACCTTTCCCTGGCCCCGACGCCCGTCATGGGCGACTCTGTCGCGCATATTTTGGAAGAATTGGGCCTGGAATGCGTAGGATGTCACGGTACGACGGCTGCGCTTGCCATGCTGAACGACGCGGTAAAAAAGGGCGGAGTCATGGCTAGTTCGCACGTGGGCGGCCTTTCGGGTGCGTTTATTCCCGTAAGCGAGGATATCGGCATGATCCACGCTGCGGAAAAAGGCAGACTGAATATCGACAAGCTGGAAGCCATGACGGCCGTCTGTTCCGTCGGGCTGGATATGATTGCGATCCCCGGGAAAACGCCCGCCACGACGATCAGTGCGATCATAGCGGACGAGGCGGCGATCGGCATGATCAACAACAAGACTACCGCCGTCCGCGTAATACCTGTACCCGGAAAAGACGTGGGGGACAGCGTGGAGTTCGGCGGGCTTTTGGGCAGGGCGCCCATCATGCCGGTCAATACGGCGGACAGTTCTAAATTTATTTTGCGCGGAGGCAGGATTCCTGCGCCCATTCACAGCAATAAAAATTAAGTACGGGGTTTTTTATGGAAAGAAGCGAAGTGGAACGTAAATACAAATGGAAAACGGAAGATATTTTTGCTTCGGACGAGGAGTGGGACAAATGTTTTGCCGATGCGGAAAACATGCTGGATTTCAGCGGCTTTGAAGGGAACCTCGGTTCGGCAGAGAGTTTTGCGCTTTTTTGCGATAAGAGCGAACAAGTCGGCAAACTCATCGAGAGACTGCATTTGTATGCGCACATGCGTCACGATGAAGATTCCCGTTTGGCAAAATACACTTCCATGCAAGCGAAAGCGATGTCCCTGTATGTGCGTTTTTCTTCGGCGACCGCTTTTGTCGAACCGGAATTGACCGCCCTGAGCGACGAAAAGCTGCAGGATTTTTGCAAAGATCCGCGGTTGAAAGATTATGATTATTTCCTTCGCCGCCTTATCCGTCAAAAGAAGCATGTGTTGTCTGCCGCGGAAGAAAAGTTGCTCGCTTTGGGCGGAGAAATGTATTCGCAGTTCCGTAACATTTTCGGAATGATCGACAATGCGGATTTGAAGCTGGGCGAAATTACGGACGAAAACGGAAATTCGGTCGCGCTCACGCACGGCACTTACGGCGTGATTTTGCACGGTACGGACAGGGCTTTGCGTGAAAAAGCTTTTAAACAATATTATGCCGCATATATCGGGTTGTCAAACACGATAGCGGCGACCTATTACGGAAACGTTTCCAAAGATGTCTTTCTTTGTCGGGCGCGCGGATATGGTTCATGCCTGGAACAGGCGCTGGAAGGGGAAGACGTCGATGCGTGCGTTTATCGGAACCTGATCTCCTCCGTCAATGAAAATTTGCCGGATATGCATCGATATATTGCGGTTCGCAAGGAATTGCTCGGCCTGAAAGAGCAGCATATGTATGATATTTATGCTCCGTTGGTTTCGGATGCCGATCTGAAATTGTCTTACGAAGATGCCTGCACTCTTGTGACGGAGGGGCTGGCTCCGCTCGGCGAAGAATATTGCGGCCTTTTGAAAAGAGGTTTTTCGGAAGGCTGGGTAGACGTTTGCGAAACAACGGGGAAACGCAGCGGGGCATACAGTACGGGAATTTTCGGATTGCATCCGTACGTTTTGCTCAATTATCAAAAAACGACGCACGATGTCTTTACGATAGCGCATGAAATGGGACATGCGTTGCATACGCATTATTCCAATGAGAATCAACCGTATGCGAAAGCGGATTACCGCATATTTGTTGCGGAGGTCGCAAGTACCGTCAATGAAGTTTTATTGCTGAAACATATCTTAGCAAAAACCGATGACGTAAATATGAAAAAGTATTTGCTCAATTACTTTATGGATACGGTACGCGCGACGTTGCACCGCCAGACGATGTTTGCCGAATTTGAATATATGGCGCACGATGCCGTGGAAAAAGGCACGCCGCTCACCGTGGAAAATTGCAACGAAATGTACCTTCAGCTCAACCGCAAATATTACGGGGAAGCGATCGTGCATGATCCTGAAATCGCGTACGAATGGGCAAGGATCCCGCATTTTTACACTTCGTTTTACGTTTACAAATATGCGACGGGGATCATCAGTGCCATTTCCATTGTGGAGCGGATCTTGCGCGAGGGCAAACCCGCTGTCGACGATTACAAAAAGTTCTTGTCGTCGGGAGGCAGTGACAGCCCTGTCGAATTATTGAAACTTGCGGGGGTAGATCTGACCAGGCGCGACGCTTTCGATGCGGCAATGAAATCTTTCCGCGATACGCTGGATACTTTCTCGGCTTTGGTTAAATGATCGGCCATGATAAACGGTTTTTACAGAAACGATCTTTCGGAATATAAAAAATTCAGCGCGTTTCATTTGTTTGTTGCGCGGGGAATAAGAACATACGCATATCCTGTTGTATTTTTTATAGCGGCGGTGGTGTTCTGCGTTTTCGGCGCGCTGAGTCAAAATTCTCTGTTGTATATCGGTGCTGCGGTGCTGTTTGCCGTTTCCCTCGCGCTTCCGTTTGTGACGTTGGCGTTGCAGAACGCGAAGATCGAAAAACGGGTGCGCACCAACAGCCGTTTTATGAAGACGCAGCAATTTTTTTCGTTCGGTGACGAATCACTTCATCTGAAGATCAAAGCGGGCGAAGAAGAAGAGGAATATGATATTCCTTATGCACAAATTCCAAGGATCTACGAGAGACAGCGGGTTTTTTATATTTATATAGGGGTTTCCCAGGCGTTGATTTTACCGAAATCGGGGATAGAGGACGGAAAGACGGATGAGCTTGCATTGCTGTTCCGTCAAATCGGGAAACGGTTTCGGGAAAAGAAAAAACTCAGAAGCACGGGCGGCGTAGCCGCAGGAGAATAAACTTATGGCGAAAGCGGGCGTTTTGCCGAACAATCTTGAGGCGGAACAGGCATTGCTGGGATGCATGCTGATCGACAACGACATTCTTACGGATATTCTTGATAAATTATCCGAAGATGATTTTTACCAGGAATCGCACAAATTGATCATCGGTGCGATGAAAGCTACGTTCAATGCTCGCAAGCCTGTCGATATCGTTACGCTGGCCGATCAGTTGGAGAACGATAAGACACTGGAAAAAGCAGGCGGGATCACATATATTACTGAGCTTGCGAAAATCATGCCGTCGGCGGCGAATTACAAGGCATATTTTGATTTTGTCAAGCGTGACAGCGTTCACAGAAGGCTGATCCGCTCCTCGCAGAAGATCATAGACGAGGCGATGAAAAATGCGGATGCGGCAGACACCATAGCATTTGCGGAAAAGCAGGTTTTTGATATTTCGAGAACGATGGACACTTCCACGCTGATCGATATGCGTGAAGATGACAGCTATGATAAAGTACTGAATAAGTTTGAAGTCATATCGACGGACAAAAACGCTTTGCGCGGAGTCAATACCGGCTTTACGAAGCTGGACAAAATGACGAAAAAAAAAAAAAAATCTGA
>CALVMA010000123.1 GCA_944341655.1 uncultured Clostridia bacterium
CATCCCCGCTTGCACCGAAAAGGGCATCGTCGTGTTCAATACGCCCGGCGCAAACGCCAACGCCGTCAAAGAACTCGTCATCTGCGAGCTCTTCCTCGGCGGAAGAAAAATTATCGATTCCATCGATTGGGTCAAAACCCTGAAAGGCACCGAGGGCATCTCCAAAGCCGTCGAAAAAGGCAAGTCCAAATTCGTCGGCCATGAAATTTTCGGAAAAACACTCGGCGTCATCGGCCTCGGCGCCATCGGCGTCCTCGTCGCCAATACCGCCGCCAACCTCGGCATGAACGTCATCGGCTTCGACCCCTACCTGTCCGTTCAAGGCGCCCTGCACCTGGATACCCGCGTTAAAACCGCCGATCTCGATACTTTGCTCAAAAAATCCGATTTTATCACCATCCACGTGCCGTTTACCCCCTCAACCGACAAGATGTTCAACGCCGCCACCTTCGCAAAAATGAAAAAAGGCAGCGTGCTCATCAATAACTCCCGCGGCGAACTCGTCGACGAAGACGCCGCGCTCGCCGCAATCGAAAACGGTAAGCTCGAACGCTATATCACCGACTTCCCGTCCGAAAAATTGATCGGCGTCAAAAACGTCATCTGCGTGCCCCACCTCGGCGCCTCCACCCCCGAAGCGGAGGATAACTGCGCCGCCATGGCCGCCCGCGAACTCGTCGATTACATCGAAAACGGAAATATCACCCACAGCGTGAACTTCCCCGACGTCAGCGCTCCCCGCACCTCCGTCAGCCGCGTAGCCATCATGCACGGCAACGTCGAAGGCGCCATTTCCAGGATCACCTCCGTGATCTCCGGAAATAACATCAACATCGCCAACGTCATCGATAAATCCAAGGGCGAAAAAGCGTATATGCTCCTCGATCTGGATAAAAAACCTTCCGACAATATCATCGAGGAAATCAAAAAACTCGAAAGCGTCATCCGCGTTCGCGTTTTGAACTGAACCCGATCTTAAAAACACCGGAACCTTCTGCCGCGACTGCGCCTTGAACCGGTTCCGTTGTTCGTCATTGCAAAAAAGCCGCCGACCGATCCCATCGGTCGGCGGCTTTTTTTATCTTTCCTTTAAAGGTACCGTTTTTTTGTCCGCTTTGCGCCCTGCCGCAATGTTCTGTTTTCCGCACACCGGCCGCCGCCCTTTGCCCGCTAAACTTTTCGCCTTGCGGCGCTTTTTTTGCTTTGCGCCCTGCCGCAGTGTTCTGTTTTCCGCACACCGGCCGCCGCCCCTGGCCCGCTCTGGTGCCTTGCCCCTCGCCCCTCGTTGACGCGCCCTGTCCTCCCTGCCCTTTTCCCCTCTCCCGAAAATATTTTTTATTCTTGCATTTTTCCGTTGACAAATGCTTTGTTCTGTGCTATATTTAATACAGTTAATACAGATAATACAATTAATACAGTAAAACGGAGCGTAAAAAAATGGAAATACGCTTAGGCGGAAAGAAAAACATATGCGACGAGATTGCCGACGAATACGAAAAGCTGATCCGATACGGAGCCCTGCGGGAGGGAGAAAAGCTGCCGTCGTGCCGGGCGCTTGCTTCCGATCTGGGGATCAATCCGAACACGGTGGAGCGGGCATTTTTCGAGCTGGAAAAGAGAGGGCTTGTGCGTACGATCCCGAAAAAGGGAGTATTTGCGTGCGCGGTCTTTGAAAAAAGCCATGCGGAAGAGGAAGCGAAGAGGCAGCTTTTGCATATGAAAGAAGCGGGACTGGATCTCGAACAGATCGTATCGCTGGCAAAAGAAGTGTTCGAAGAGCAAAAGGACGAGGAAAAGAAGGATGATCGAAATTAAAGACGTGGAAAAATCTTACGGAAAACAAAGAGTTTTGAGCGGGCTGAACCTGTCCGTGCCCGACGGAAGCGTATTCGGCATGGTCGGCGTGAACGGGGCGGGAAAATCCACGCTCCTGCGGCTGATGGCGGGGGTACTCAAAGCGGATCGGGGCGAAATACTTTACGGCGGCAAAGACGTATTTGACAATACGGACGTCAAAAAGGAGATCTTCTTTTTGCCGGATGAGCCCTATTACGGTTCGAACACGACGGGCAGGCAGCTTGCCGAATGGTACACCGCCTATTACGCGTTCGATTCGGAGCTTTTTCAAAAATGGTGCGGCGAATTTGCTTTGAACGACGCGGCGCCCATTCAAAATTTCTCAAAGGGCATGAAGCGGCAGATCTTCATCGCGCTGGCACTTGCCGCGCGGCCGAAATATCTCCTTTTGGACGAAGCGTTCGACGGGCTCGACCCGAACGCGAGGCTGCAATTCAAGCGCGCCTTGATCGGGCTGAGCGAGGAAACAGGCTGCACGACCGTGATCGCATCCCATTCTTTGCGCGAACTTTCGGATATCTGCACGGATTTTGCCCTGATCGGCGGCGGAACCGTGACCGACGGAGGCAATCTGCAAGACAGCCTGATGAGCGTTCATAAATTTCAGGCCGCCTTTGACCGCATGGTCGGCAAAGAGGATTTCCCTTTCGAGTGCATCAAGTTCGAATGCGCGGGGCGCGTCGCAAAATTTATCGTGCGCGGGAACAAAGATACCGTTATAAAACAAATCGAAGCCATGCACCCGCTGTTTGTCGAGGAGATCGCCGTGGACTTTGAAGAATACTTTCTTATCGAAACGGAACAAGGGAGGTCAAACAAATGAAGACGTCGCTCGCTTATGAATTCAAACGCATTTTTCTGCCTCTGTGCATTTTTACGGCGATCGCTGCCGTTTTGTTTGCCGTTACCGCTTTAACTTCCGATTTTATCGGAACCTTTCATGTGTACGACGAGATCACAGACCATTACGATCCCGTTACAATGCCGACGAATACCCTGGTCTATATCCCCGCCCTCATTTTGTGCGCGCTCTGTTTTATCGTACCCGCCATGCAGTTCTCCTACCGCATGAAGCGCCGCGGCACCGACCTTTG
>CALVMA010000124.1 GCA_944341655.1 uncultured Clostridia bacterium
ATTGCGGACGGCGCGTTTTTTAAAGAACAAAAAACCCGAAAAGGGAATTGGGCGGTTTGCGGGTGATCGGCAAAGGATAAACCGCGGCCGAAGGGCGAGGATAAAAGGAGCGGCAGGGTTTGACAAACAAAAGGAAAAGTTTTATAATAAAAAAACAATAAAAAGGAAGGGGGGGGGAAAGCGGTATGGTCAGGATCCGCGGATATTTGCGGCCGAACGCCGTGCGGATGGCGTTCGGGCTGACGATCAAGGCGATCGGCACGGTTGCGGAACTGTTGTTGCCGCTTTTGCTCGGTTACATGCTGGACGACAGCGAATCTTCGCCCGTAAAGGATGAAAAGTCGTTGTTTTTGTTTGGCGGGCTGATGTTATTTTTCGCGTTGGTGGCGCTGTTCGGGAACATTGCGGCGAACCGCATGGCGTCGCGGGTGGCGCGCGACGCGACGCAGAAACTGCGGGGCGACCTGTTTTCGAGGACGCTGTCGCTGTCGGCGCGGCAGATCGATGCGTGTACGCTGCCGACGCTGGTATCCAGGCTTTCGACGGACACATACAACGTACACAACATGCTGGGCATGATGCAGAGGCTGGGGGTACGGGTACCTATTTTGCTGTTCGGCGGGCTGGCGTTTGCGTTTGCGCTGGAGCCTGTTCTGACGCTTATTCTGGTAGCGGTTTTGCCGTTCATGCTGGCGGCGGTGCTGTTTATTGCGGGGCGGGGGATCAGGCTGTACGCGAAACTGCAGGGCGCGGTGGACACGATGGTGCGCAAGATCCGCGACGATTATGCGGGCGTGCGCGTGATCAAGGCGTTGTCGCGCACGGAATACGAATCCAAGACGTTCAAGGACGTGGCGGGCGGAGTAGCGAAAGCGGAAATGCGCGCGGGGTTATGGACGGGCATGAGCAATCCGATCGTATCGCTGCTTTTGAATCTCGGGATGGTGGCGGTCGTTCTGGTCGGCGCGCTGCGCGTGCAGGCGGGCGTGATGCAGGCGGGGAAGATCGTTGCGTTTGTTTCCTATTTCACATTGATTTTGACGGCGGCGATGACGGTGAGCCGTCTGTTTGTGACGCTTGCCAAGGGGACGGCGTCGGGGCGGCGCATCTGTGAGATATTGAATTTGCCGGAGGAGCCGTTGTTGTTGCCTGCGTCTACGCACGGCGGAGCGCGGGTAGAATTTGACGACGTTACGTTTGCATACGGGGAAGTTCCGGCGGTGGAGCACATATCCTTCAAGTTGCAGAAGGGCGAGCGTCTGGGGATTTTGGGAGCGACGGGGAGCGGCAAGAGCACGCTGGTGCAGTTGCTATTGCGGTTTTACGATGCGACGTCGGGCGGCGTGTACGTAGACGGGCGGAACGTGACGGACATACCGAAAGAGGAATTGCGAACGAAATTCGGCATCGTGTTCCAGAATGATTTTATCATGGCGGGCACGGTGTATGACAACGTAGATTTTTGCCGCGGGATCTCGGAGGAAGAGGTGAGCAGGGCGCTGCGCGCGGCGCAGGCGGATTTTGTGTTTGAGCGGGAAGAGGGGCTGCAATTTCCTTTGGCGGCGCACGGGGTGAATCTGAGCGGCGGGCAAAAGCAGCGTGTTTTGATCGCGCGCGCGCTTGCGGGTGCGCCGTCGGTGCTCATTCTCGACGATTCTTCCAGCGCGCTGGATTACCGTACGGATGCGGCGCTCCGCGCGGCGATCGTGCGGGAATATCCCGAACTTACCTGTATTTTCATCGCACAGCGCATCAGTTCGGTGCAGGGTTGCGACCGCATACTCGTACTGGAAAGAGGCAAGACGGCAGGGCTGGGCACGCATGCCGAGCTTTTGCAGACGTGCGGGGTATATCGTGACATTGCCCGTTCGCAAGGGGGTGATGTCGGTGAATAAGATCGGGAAAAAAGCGGCGCTTTTGCGGCTTTCGAAATATTTTCTGCAATACAAGCGGCTGGTGCTGGCGGCGCTGTTTTTCGCGGTGGCGGGCAACGTGCTTGCGCTGGTGGCGCCCGTGCTGTCGGCGAATGCGATCAACGCCATCGACACGAAGACGGGCGCGGTGGATATGCAGCTGGTCGTGGTGTATTGCATCGAGATGGCGGCGTGCTACGTATTTTCGGCGGCGTTTACGTACGCGCTGACGTTTGTGATGACCAAACTCAGCCGCAACATTACCCGCCGCATGCGCGAAGAGGTATTCGACAGGCTGCTGTCCCTGCCCGTATCCTTTTACGACAAGCGTTTGGCGGGCGACGTCATCAATCGGCTGACGTATGACATCGATACGGTGAACGCGTCGCTGTCCAACGACATAATCCAGATCGCGACCAGCGTCATCACGGTGCTTGGCTCGCTGGTGAGCATGCTGTTGCTGTCGCCCCTGCTTTCGTGCGTGTTTTTGGTGATCGTGCCGCTGACGGTGCTCGTCACGGTGCAGCGTACGCGGGTGATGCGTCCGCTGTTTCGGAAGCGTTCGGGAAAACTGGGCGAGCTGAACGGGTATTCGGAAGAAATGCTGTCGGGAGTGCGCACGATCAAGGGGTACGGCAGGGAGGATGAAATAGCCGACCGTTACGAACAGCGGAACGAGAGTGCGGCGCAGGCATACTACGATGCCGATTATTACGGGAGCAAGATCGGGCCGACGGTGAATTTCATCAACAATCTTTCGACGGTATTTATCAGCGTATTCGGCGGTTTTCTGTTTTTGCGCGGCAGGATGAGCCTGGGGTACGTGTCGGCGTTTTTGCAATATTCGCGCAAATTTACGGGGCCGATCAACGAATTTGCGAACATCTATTCGGAGATCCAATCGGCGCTCGCGGCGGCGGAGCGGCTGTTCGGTATCTTGGACGAAGAGCCGGAAAAGGACGGCGAGGACTTGCTGCCCGTGCCCGAGAAGGTGCGCGGGGAAGTCGAGTTCAGGGACGTGTGTTTCGGGTACGAAGCGGGCAAGCCGATTTTGAAGGACGTAAGTTTTTGTGCGGGCGCGGGCAAGACGGTGGCGATCGTGGGCCCGACGGGAGCGGGAAAGACGACGATCGTCAACCTGCTGATGCGTTTTTACGATGCCGACGAAGGGGAGATCCTGCTGGACGGCACGGAAACGCGGCGGTATTCGAGGTCGGGGCTGCGCGGGCTTTTCACGATGGTATTGCAGGATACCTGGCTGTTTGAAGGGACGGTGCGCGAGAATATAGCATACGGGTGTGAGGACGCAACGGACGATACGATCGAGGCGGCGGCGCGCGCGGCGAGCGTGCACGATTTTATTTTGAGCCTTCCCGAAGGGTACGACACGCGCATCACCGACGGCGGCAGCAATTTGTCCAAGGGACAAAAACAGCTTCTGACCATCGCGCGGGCGATGGTGTCGCGCGCGCGGGTGCTGATCTTGGACGAAGCGACCTCCAACGTCGATACGCGCACGGAGATCCTCGTGCAGGGCGCGACGCAGAAGCTCATGGAGGGCAAGACCTGTTTCGTGATCGCGCACAGGCTCTCGACCATCGTCAACGCCGATCTCATTCTCGTCGTGCGCGAAGGCAACGTCGTCGAAAGCGGCACGCACGCGTCGCTGTTGCGGCAGAACGGTTTTTACGCCGCGCTTTACAACGCGCAGTTCCGCTGACGTTTTGATCGCCGCGCTTTACAACGCGCAGTTCCGCTGATTTGCCGTTGCAGGCGGCGGCCGCGGCGCCTGCGGCGCTTACGGTTTCGGCAAAGAGCCAAAATGTTGTGTGCGGCGTTTGAACGGGGCGCAACATGCTGTGTTTGCGTCGTTTTGTGAGGTGCAAACGTTTCTGCCGAACCGTTCAAACAAATTTTTTTAAAAATTTTCAAAAAAGGTATTGACAAAACAAAAATCCGTGGTATAATAATTTTACAAAGCAACGGAAGCCGACGTTATGAAAGGGGTTGGCAAGACGAAGAGCCGTAGCCGGAAACCGCAGGAGCGGAAGGGACGGACTGTATTTGCGGAACAATTTTGCGAGGCAAAAACTGCGCAGGGTTTTCTTTCAGAGAAAGGGAACAAGCCGAACGAAAGCGTGAAGCGATGCGGACAAGGAACGGAAGCGAATACGGGCGAAAGCGAAGGGGAAGCGCCGTGTACATCGGAACGCGGTCAATCTGCAGACGATCGGATCTCCGTAAGGAGAGAAGGCGGACCGGGGGAAGACGGAACCGAGTAAGAAAATAGGAAAGAAGTTGCGGCGAAGGTGGTTTTTACGAAACGAACTCAGAAGAAAGCAGGAAATTGCTTTCGGATCGCGGAAAGGAAGATGAAAATTTGCGGAATATCTATCGAATAAACTGCAAAAATACGTCGAAAGAATCGGAGAAGAAGCGGTTTTGAGTGAATTAAGGGGAGAAAAAGGTGAGTCGGTAAAGGAAAAGAAAACTTTCGATGAAACCCGTATTTAACCGACAAGAGTCACAAAAGGGTTAAAAAGAGCAAGTGGGTTTGTTGTCGGATAACTTTTCGGAATACCCGATGGTAAACTGTAAAAATCACGGAAAAGAGGCGGTGCTCTTAACGGGCGCCGCCTTGATTCACCCATACGTCGGGAGGGAAATCCCGTGCGGGAAAGGGGAAAAAAAGGGGCGCGGAGCGCCCCTTTTTTGGTGTGACGGCGTTGCGGACGAGGCAACGCGCGGGGCGTGCGGCGGGGAAAGCGGAAATTGCGGTACGCCGAGGCAAAAATTTCAGCGGAAGTATTGACAAAAATTGCGGTCGTAGGGTATAATGAAAGAAAAAGAGGGAGGAAGAAACATGAAAAAAGTCTGGACGTCGCGCTGGAAGAAAGCGTTGATCTGGATAAGCGGATATCTCAGCTTTATCGCTTTTGCGGTTGTCGGAGGATATACGATCGTAAAGAGCGAGGACGAAGACCTGAAAAAGACGGCAAAGACGGCGTTCATCGTGACGCTGATCTTTACGGCGCTTTCGGCGCTGTATTCGATATTGAGCAGCATCAATGCGATTGCGGGATACAACCAAGGGTTATCCGAGTTCTTATCATGGTTTAATATGTTCCAAAGGATCGCCGAGATCGCGGTCTATGCGTTTTTTGTGTTGGCGTCGCTGTTTATAGCGAAGGACGAGGACGAGAAAGCGGCGAAAGAGCCGGAAGCGGAGGCCCGGGAGGAGAGTGAGCAGGAGAGCAAAGACGGCGGAACGAAGGAATAACCGAAAAGAAAAGCGCGGCGGAAAGCCGCGCGAGGGGAGAGAGCGGATGGCTTACGGGAGAAAAAACGCGCAAGCGCTTGCGGCGCGCAAAAAAATGTTGTATAATGCTCTTAACAAAAATCAGACGGGAAGGTTTATGGCGGAGAATATCGTACAGGTAGAAGGGTTGGAAAAGAGCTACGGATCGGTGCGTGCGGTGCGCGGGATCACGTTTTCGGTGCGGCGCGGCGCTTTGTTTTCTTTTTTGGGAGAAAACGGAGCGGGGAAAAGCACGACGATCAATATTTTGTGTTCCATTCTTTCCAAAGATGCGGGGCAGGTGCGGATTTGCGGGTATAATCTGGATACGCAGGCGGAAAAGATCAAGCCCAAGGTGGGCGTGGTGTTTCAGAACGGGGTTTTGGACGAACTTCTGACGGTGCGGGACAACCTGACGGTGCGGGCGAGTTATTACGGACTGCGGGGCGCGGCATGGCGGGCGCGGCTGGAAGAGCTGCGCAGGATGCTGTTTCTGGACGAGATACTCAACCGTCCGTACGGGAAATTGTCGGGCGGACAGCGCCGCCGAGTGGACATAGCGCGGGGGCTTCTGAACCGTCCGGAGCTTCTGATTCTGGACGAGCCGACGACGGGGCTGGATCCGCAGACGCGCAAAACGGTCTGGGAGATCGTGCAGGGATTGCGGCGGGATGCGGGAATGACGGTATTTCTGACCACCCACTACATGGAAGAGGCGGACGGATCGGACCATGTGGTGATCCTGGACGGCGGTAATGTAGCGGCGGAGGGCACGCCCGTGGAGTTAAAGAACAAATTTTCGCGCAATTTTCTGTATTTGTACGGGGATGCGGAGGCGCTTGCCCTTGCTTTGCGTAACCGCGGCATGAAGTTTGAGCGGATCGCGGGCGGAGTGAGCGTCGTGTTTCCCGACGCGGAAACGGCGCGCCTGTTTTTGGCTCAAAACGGGGAATTGTGCAGGGATTTCGAATTTGTCAAGGGCAGCATGGACGATGTGTTTTTGGCTGTTACGGGCAAGGCGGCGCAAGGAGGAGCTTTATGACATTGCATATGCTTGCGCAGCAGACTTTGCGCAACCTGAAAATTTTTTTGAAAGACAAAGCAAACATCTTTTTCGCGGAGCTGGCGCCGCCGATCGTGCGGGGCTTGTATATTTTGTTTTTTGGCAGAATACAGACGGACGGGATCTTATCCTCTCTGCAGG
>CALVMA010000125.1 GCA_944341655.1 uncultured Clostridia bacterium
AAAGAGGCAATATTGCATATTCCTAAATCCCAATATGCCTTTGCATACAACCAAAAAGAATTGCGGATACGGCTGAGGGCCGCAAAAGACGATTTGGATAAGGTTGAGATCATATATGCGGTCAAATACAATTGGCTGACGGACAGAAAAAGCAAGCAAATGCAGAAGAGTTATTCGGATGCGCTCTACGATTATTACACGGTGACGCTGGATGTGCCAGATTCACGGATCGGATACATTTTTCTGTTGCAGAGCGGGGAAGAGAAATATTATTATTCAGAAGAAGGACTGACGATAGAGTATAACCACGATAAAAGTTATTACAATTTTTTCCAATATCCATATATCAATGAAACGGATCTTCATAAAAAGGTAGATTGGTGCGACCGGGCGATATTTTATCAGATATTCGTCGACCGCTTCCATATGGGGAGCTGTTCGAAGGACAGAAATTATATAGATAAGGACTGGGGGGAGCTTCCGAAGCCAAAGGGGTTTTACGGGGGCGATCTGCCTGGCATTACGGAAAAATTGGATTATTTGCAGGATTTGGGGATAAACAGCATCTATTTAACGCCGATCTTTCAGTCGCCGAGCAATCACAAGTATGATACGATCGACTATGAAGAAGTCGACGCAATGTTCGGCACGAACAGGGATCTGAAAGAATTGGTGGAAAGCGCGCACAAACGTGGGATAAAGATCCTTTTGGACGCCGTGTTCAATCATTGCAGCTATCTGTGCAAACAGTTTCAAGACGTTTTGCGGAAAGGGAAAGAGTCCGTCTATTACGATTGGTTCATCATCCGAGGAGACCGCCCCGTTTTGGAGCAAATGAATTACGAATGTTTTGCTGCCTGCAATTATATGCCCAAGTGGAACACGAACAATCCCGAAGTGCAAAAATTTTTGCTGCATATCGCAACGAAATGGATAAAGGAATATGGCATCGACGGGTGGCGCCTGGACGTGGCAGACGAGGTTTCGCACGATTTTTGGCGGCAGTTCCGGAAAGCGGTAAAAGCAGCGAAGCCGGACGCGTTGATCGTCGGGGAAAATTGGCACGATTCCCGCCCCTGGCTGGAAGGCGATCAGTTTGATTCGATCATGAATTATTCTTTTACGAAAGCCTGCCTCGATTATTTCGCGTATCAAAAATATTCGGCGCAAAGGTTTTGCGAAAGACTTTCGGAAATATTGATGCGGAACACCGATCAGGTAAACGAAATGATGCTGAATCTTTTGGACAGCCACGATACGGAACGCTTTCTGACGAATGTCGGGGAAAATGCAGATAAACTGAAATGCGCGCTGGCAGTGTTGTTTTTCTTTGTCGGAATGCCGTGCATTTATTACGGAACCGAGATCGGCACGGCGGGAGGGTACGATCCGGATTCGCGGCGGACGTTCGATTGGGACAAAACGCACTGGAATATGGATATTTACAACACGGTAAAAGATCTGATACGGCTCCGAAAGGAGCAGATCGGAGGGGGGATTCGTATTTATGCGCAAAACGATTTGCTGGTCATAGAACGGGGAACTCTTTCGCTGATCGTAAACAATACGGATCAAAGCCAAAAATGGAAAGACTTGCAGCTTCTGCCGCGGTCCTATAAAATTTTGCAAACGGGGGTAAAAAAATGAAAACGATCAAGAGAATTTGTTTGTGCCTCGCTTTGGTAATGTCAGTAGCCTGTTTCGCCGCATGTGGAGAGCGCGGCGGCGGAGGAACATTTACCTATGAGGAACTGATGGCAAAGTTTGAAGGCGACATAGAGCAAAATGCAACGATTCGCGTGCTGGATAATCAGATGGCGATTGAAACAGGGCACTTGCAGGAAGTTTTGGACGCCTTCAACGAAAAATATAAAGAGTATAACGTAAACGCAGTGGATGCAAACATGGATCAGTATGTTGATCTGGAACAAAACGGTCCCGACGGGTACGGCCCGGACGTATTGTACCAGGCGAACGATATGCTGATGCGGTATGCGGAAGGCGGGCACGTTTTGCCCCTGCCGATGGATGAACTGGATACAGAAGAAATCCCTGAAACCGTGATGGACGCCTATAAGATGGAAACATACGGAATGGATCTGTATTACGGTATGCCCGTCGCGCAGCAGTCTACCGTGCTCACATACCGCAAAGATCTTCTTCCCGAAAATTGGGAAGAGGAATGGGACGACAACCAAAACGGCGTTCCCGATATGGTAGAGAACATGAACGACTTGTATGCCTACAGCGCGCAGGTAAAAGAGGAATCGGGCGGCGACAAGTACGGATTGTATATGTCGCTCGTCGACCAGTATTTCAACAGCGGGTATCTGCTGTCCTTCGGCGCGTATGTGTTCGGCGAAACGCACGACGATATCGGGTTGAATGCGGACGGTGCAGAAGTCGGGTTAAACTTGTTCCGCGATTTGGCGGGCGTAGTGGGCTCTACGTGCATCAACCAGAATGCGACGACGCAAGTGGCTACATATCTGACCGACAGCAAAGGCACGGTTTTCTGCACAATCGGGACACCCGATTGGCTGACAACTTTTCGGGAAAATTTGTCAGCCACTTATGTTAAAAGCGGAATGAGCCGGGAAGAAGCGGATAAGGCGGCGGAAGAGAACTTGGTCGTCGTAGACCCTCCGCGGTTGCCCAACGACGGGGATATCAAAAAAGCGATCACCGATATGGAAACGGAAACGTTTGAACCGACCACGATGGGTGGAGTCAACGCCTTCAGCATCAGTTCGTATACGAAGTATCCGAAGGCGTGCCTTGCCTTTGTAAAGTTCGTATCCGAATACGAGAACCTCAAATGGCGGAGCGAGGCGCTCGGCGCCGTGCCCGCCCGCACCGACCTTGCCGAAGAATTGGGCGGCGTTTCGTCAATTTTAAGCGGGAGGGTTTCCGCAGGGCTTGTCGATATAATGCCGTCGACGCGTGATACGCAGTATATCTGGGATCCGCTCTCCTCTCTCTTCAATGACGTGGCGACGGACAACACAACGCGCGAAGCGCCTGTCTATACGACGGCAGAAGCATTAAAGGGCGCGCTTGATAAACTGGTAAACGACATCCGCTCGGCTATGGCGGTTGGCGACATTTCATAGAGGAGGGCCGCGATGGAAACGGTACAACAGGCACCGAAAAAGAGCGTTTTTTCCGACTGGCGGGTGAAGCTGAGTTGCGCGTTCATGGGGCTGGGGCAGCTCTTTTGCAGGCAGTTCACCAAAGGTGCTCTTCTGATGTTGCTGGAGATCGGGTTTATCCTCTTCCTCGTATTCGCGGGCGTCGAGAACATCATCGGGCTCTTGACGCTCGGTACGACGGAGGGCGTGCCCATCATGGGCATCGAAGGGGACAATTCCGTTTCCATGCTCGCATGGGGGATCACGACGGTCTTTCTTATCCTCTTCTTTGCGCTCGCCTATTATGCGAATATCAAGGACGCGATCTACACGTCGGGCGAGATCGGGAAGGGCAACCGCGTCAAAACGTTTTTCGAAAGCTGCCAGGCGTTGCTTAACAAGAAATTCTATTTTCTTACGCTCACGCTGCCCCTGCTTTTCGTCTGTGTTTTCAATATCATGCCCATCATCTTTACGGCGCTCATCGCGTTCACTAACTACGGGGGTGAGATCGTTCCGCCGAAGCTGATAAGCTGGACGGGGTTTCAGAGTTTCCGCGTCATCTTCACCATGAGCGAATATATCGGCACGATGGGAAAGATCCTCGGATGGAACATCCTGTGGGCGATCGGTTCTACCTTTTTGGTGTATTTCGGCGGGCTGGGGCTTGCGCTCCTGTACAACGCGAAGTGCCTGAAATGGAAACGGTTCTGGCGCATCTTCCCGATGTTCGCCTACGCCATCCCCAGTTTCATTACGCTGACGGGTTTTTACTTCCTGTTCTGCGACAGCGGGCCTATTTTGGGAGTGCTGAAAGACTGGGGTTGGGTTTCTGAGAATTTCACCATCATCTCGTTTGACTCTGTTTGGTCGCTGCGGCTGTTGGGGTTCTTCTGTTGCGCGTGGATCGGCGTTCCGTCCGTCATGTTTTTGGCGACGGGGATCCTTTCCAACGCAAATAAAGACATGTACGAGGCGGCAAAACTGGACGGCGCGAATGCATTTAAACAATTCTGGTACCTCACTCTTCCGTTCGTGCTGTTCGCTACGACACCCGTCGTCATCAGCACCTTCATCAACCAGTTCAATAACTTCAGTATCTTCTACTTCCTGCGCCCCGAAACGGTCTATGCGCCGGGATATTTCAACGCGAACAGCTCGGATCTTCTCATCAACTGGATGTATAACCTGACGGTAGAGAACAGACTGTATTCTTTGGGATCTGCGTTGAGCCTTATTCTGTTTGCATTCATGGCGATCTTCTCGCTTATTGCGTATGTGATGTCGCCTGCCTATAAAAAGGAGGATACGTACCGATGACGAAGAAAATGCATATCCGTCCCGAAAAGGCTGCAAAAACGGCGCTTGTCTATCTTTTGGTGCTTTTCGTAAGTTTCATCTTCGCGTTTCCCTGTATTTGGCTCGTGCTGTCTGCATTTAACGCGGAGGGCGACCTGTTGACTCTGGACGGGTTCTTTCCGCAGGAATATAGTTTCGATACCTTTCGCAGACTTTTTACGGAGGTAAATAAATACGATTATCGGCGCTGGTTCACCAATACTCTGTTCGTAGCCGCGGTGAGCTGTGTAATCTCAACGTTTTTGGTCATTGCAGTGGCATATACGATCTCACGCTATCGCTTTAAAAGCCGCAAAGCCATGATGAAGGCGACGTTGATCCTGGGGATCTTCCCGAATTTCATGAACATGACGGCGCTGTTCGTAATCATGACTCAGCTGCAACTCATCAACAACCTTTGGGGACTGATTCTGCTGTACAGCAGCGGTTCCACGATGGGCTTTCTCGTGCAGAAAGGGTTCTTTGATACCATTCCGGGTTCTATCTACGATGCCGCCACATTGGACGGGGCAAGCGATTTCCGTATTTTCCTGTCGATTACCCTTCCTCTCTCCAAGCCGATGATTGTTTACACGGCACTCACGGCGTTCGTGTGGCCGTGGGCGGACTTCATGCTACCGAGCATGTTGTTGGTCGATAAATCTTCTTGGACGGTTGCCGTGGGACTGAATTCGCTCGACGACAGTGAGTTTTCCGTCTTTGCCGCGGGTTCCATGTTTGTGGCGATCCCCATCATAGTGTTGTATATTGCGCTCTCAAAGTATCTTATTCAGGGCGGTTCTGCAGGAGCGGTAAAGGATTAAAATGGAAAGAGAACTTTTTTTACAGGAGTTGCGGAAACTGGATTTGCATGGGAAGGATGCAAAACGTCTGTATAACGAAATATCGTCGCTCGCGATGAAATATATACAGGCAAGCGAAAAAGCGAAACGCTGTGCGCATTATCTTTCGATCGAGTTTTTAATCGGCAGGGTGTTTTATAATAATCTGCTGGAACTCGGCGTATTGCAGGAAGTATCGGAGATTCTCAAAGAAAAGGGCGTGGATATCGCCCTTTTCGAGGAAATCGAAGACGCGGCGCTCGGCAACGGCGGTTTGGGCAGGCTTGCCGCCTGCTATATGGACTCGGGCGCGGCCGTCGGCATCCCGCTGTACGGGTACGGCATCCGTTATAAGTACGGTCTGTTCCGCCAAAAATTTGAGGACGGGTTTCAGAAAGAAGTTCCCGACGATTGGCAGCGGTTCGGCGATCCGTGGAGCATACGGAAAGAGGACGAAAAGCAAATCATCCGTTTTGCGGATATGCAAGTCAACGCCGTTCCTTATGATATGCCGCTCATCGGAAAGCGCGTCAATGTTTTGCGGCTGTATCAGGCAGAAGGGAGCGAAAACGCGGAAAAGATCAGCGGCGTGTTGTACCCGCCCGACGATACGGAGGATGGGAAATTGCTGCGGATACGGCAGGAATATTTCCTTTCGGCTGCGGCGATCGGAGATATTGTCCGTGCATACGAAAAACGGCACGGAAACGACTATAAGTATTTTGCGGCGGAAAACAGCATACAGCTCAACGACACGCATCCCGTGTTTGCAATACCGGAATTGATCCGCGTATTGCAAGAGCGCGGGCAGACCTTCCGCTCGGCATTGAAAATCGCAAAACAGGTTTTCAATTATACGAACCACACGATTTTGCCGGAAGCGCTGGAGCATTGGAACGTGCGGTTGCTGAAAAAGATATTGCCGGAAATAGCGGATATATTGGTGAAGATAAATACGTCCGCGAAATATATCCATAAAAAAGAGGGGTATACGCCGCAGGAATGCGCCGCCGCGTCGGCCTATGTGCATTCGCGCAGGGCATTTTCGATGGCGAATACGGCGGTGTTTATCGCAAACAAGATAAACGGCGTGGCGGAGATCCACTCGGAGATCATAAAGCGGGACTTGTTCGCGGCGGAATATGCGCATCATCCCGAAAAATTCGAGAACGTGACGAACGGCGTGGCGCAAAGGCGGTGGCTGGAACTTGCTAATCCTGAATTGTCCGCCTTGCTCGATGAACAGATCGGGCAAGAATGGAGGGTGCATTTTGAGGAATTGAATAAACTGAATGCATATACCGCAACCGAAGAAACGCTTGCGGAGTTTATTCAAGTCAAAGGCAAGAAAAAAGAGCAGTTGTTCCGCTATATCGAAAAGGCGGAAGGCGTCAAAATCGGCGGAGAAAGGATAGTATACGCGCAGGTCAAGCGGTTGCACGAATATAAGCGTCAGCTGATGACGGCGTTCGCCCTGCTCCGTCTGTATTACGATTTGAAAGAGGGGAAGCTCAAAGATCTCACGCCTTCGGTATTCCTGTTCGGGGCAAAGAGCGCGCCTTCGTATTTCCGGGCGAAAGGCATCATCAAGTACATCAACGAAATTATTAAGCTGATCAATGCCGATACCGAAACGAACGGCAGGCTGACGGGAGTATTCGTGACGGAATATAACGTGTCGTATGCGGAGAAAATCGTGGCGGCGGCGGACGTATCGTTGCAAGTATCGACGGCAGGGCTGGAAGCGAGCGGTACGGGCAATATGAAATTTATGATGAACGGTGCGGTTACACTCGGTACGATGGACGGAGCGAACATAGAGATCGTCGAAAAAGCGGGCAAAGAAAATAATTATATTTTCGGCGCGCATGTAGACGAAATTGAAAACCTCCGAAAGGGCGGATACGATCCGAATGGCTTTCTGAAAGAACACCTGGAATGGAACAAGGCCGTAAAAACTTTGATTGACGGAACTTTCTCGGACGGAGGTGAAGGATATTTTCGGGAGTTGTACAATTCTCTGACGATCGGGGCGAGCTGGCACAAACCCGACCACTATTTCATTTTCAGGGATTTGGATGAATACTACCAAACGATTTTGCGTGTAAACGCCTATTACAGATTCAGGGCTGATTTTGTGGCAAATTAGATTAATATTGTTGTTAATTC
>CALVMA010000126.1 GCA_944341655.1 uncultured Clostridia bacterium
CTGCCTGGGTCGTCGGCCACCGCGATCTACACCGTTTCCGCCTCGGTTGCCATACCGATGGCTCGGCGACAATACCACATGCCGCTACCACCACCACCGCGCGACCCCCGCGCCCGCACGCCTTGCCTGCCCGAGATCCGACCGCCCGAAACAGACGTCACCGAAATCCGCCCGCACTCCTTTTCCCGCCCGAAAGGGTTGCCGAAATCCGCCCGCACGCCTTTTCCCGCCCGAAAGGGCACGCTTTTCGGAAGAAACCGAAAAGTGCGCCAAAAGCCGAAACGCGGCCGTCCGCGGAATTGCGGACGGCCACGTTCTTTGCTAGGTCTCTCTTTGGAGATAGTGAGCAATACGATAACAACCGCGGCACAAAGGTTCGGATAAATCAAATCGGAGGATTTACCTTCGCCGCGGCTGTCCTTTTCAAACGGCGCGAAGCGCCGTACGAAAACTATTATTTACGCTGTGCGAGGATCTTTTTTTCGTACGCCTGCACGGTTGCGAACCAATCGTTTCCGGCAACCTTCTGACGGCGCAGATACTCGTCCCAAACAACGCCGTAAGGCAGCGTCTTGATTTCTTCGCTCTCGGCGAGCAACTGTGTGAATTTGCCTTCGTCCTGCAGTTTTTTCAGCTGCGCATGCGGCTGCAATGCGGCAAACAACAGCGCTTTCTGCATGTTGCGCGCACCGATCGTCCATGCGGCGACGCGGTTGATGCTCGCGTCGAAATAATCCAGACCGATCAGTACTTTCTTGTCCGCATCGTTGCGGATGATCTCTTTGGCGATCTCCTGGATCTCGTCGTCCAGGCGCACCACGTGGTCGCTGTCCCAACGCACGCCGCGCGTAACGTGCAGCGCAACTTTGTCATAGAACGCAAGCAATGCGGGGATCTTGTCGCTGACATACTCCAACGGATGATAATGCCCGTTGTCAAGCAGGCAGCATACGCCGCTCTTCGCCGCGTAGTTCTGATAAAACTCGTTGCTGCCGACCGTGTAACTCTCCACGCCGATGCCGAACACTTTGCTTTCCACGCTGTCCACAATGTACTCGGAAGGATATTTCACGGACAGGATCTCGTCCAGGCTCTCTTTGAGGCGCATGCGCGGCCCGAGCCTGTCGGCAGGCACATCCTTGAACCCGTCGGGGATCCAGATGTTGTTCAGGCAGGGGCTGCCCTGGACTTCGCCGATCTTTGCGGCGATCGCACGGCAGGCCTTTACGTGCCTGATCCAGAACTCGCGGACTTCCTTGATCGGCGAGGACAGCGTCAGCCCGTCCACGACCATCGGATGCGAAAACAGCGTCGGGTTAAAATCGATGCCCAGCCCGCGGGCTTTCGCATATTCCACCCATTTCTCGAAATGACGGTATTCCAGCTTATCCAGCTCCACGGGTTTGTCCGAAATCGCATAGATCGCATGCAGATTGATGCGCTTTTTGCCGGGAACCAGGGAAAGCACAACGTCAAAATCCGCCATCAGCTCTTCGGGATTGCGCGCCGCGCCGGGATAATTCCCCGTCGTCTGAATGCCGCCCGAAAGCTCTTCCGCCCCCAAAAATCCGTGTACGTCGTCGCCCTGCCAGCAATGAATGGATACGGGGATCTCCGCTACGCGCGCGATCGCCTTCTCCGCGTCCACGCCGTAGCCCGCAAATGCCTGCTTTGCCAAATCAAACATCGAATTCATTTTATTTCTCTCCTCTTTTCATCTGGATTTTTAAATTGCCGAACGCCGTCGCCTCGATCGGGATCGCGTGCACCTTCACCCCGCAGGCGCGTTCGGTCAGATCGTTCAAAAATTGATTCTTCGCACCGCCGCCGACAATGCAAAGCCCTTCGTATTTCTCTCCCGTGATCTTTTCCAGCTCGCGCATCGCCTTCGCATAACTGTTCGCAAGGCTCATGAACGCACAGCGGAAATAATCGATCGGAGCCTCGGGCAAAGGTTTGCCCGCCTCGCGCAGGTATTCGTCAAAGGCGCCTTTCATGCTCTCGGGAGCCAGAAAACGCCAGTCGTCCGCATCCACCGTCTCCGAATACGTGCGGTTTTGCGCCTCTTGCGCAATGTCCCCGAACGATTTCTCGGGACACAATTCCTTGCGCAGCGACTGCACCAGCCAAAGCCCCATGATGTTTTTCAGATAACGAATGTATCCCACGCCGCCCTCGTTCGTGTAATTCGCTTTGCAGCTCTTTTCGCTGAGGATCGGCTGTTTCAGACGCACGCCGAACAGCGACCACGTCCCCGACGAAAGATACGGCATATCCACCGAATCTTCGGGGATCCCTTCCACCGCGCTCGCCGTGTCGTGCGAGGCACACAGGATCACCGTCGTCTGTCCGCCCACTTCCGCCGCGATCTCCGCTTTCAGCGCCCCCACTTCCGTGCCGGGCATATCCAGTTTATCAAACAAACGCTCGGGCAAACCCAAACGCCGCACGATCTCCATGTCGTACTGGCCCGTCTTCGCATCCAAAAGCCCCGACGTCGACGCTTCCGTGTACTCCTTGCGCGCCACCCCCGTCAGCTTATAGGAAAGATATTCGGGCAGCATCAAAAATTTCTCCGCCTTTTCCAGCCTGCCCTTCTTCAGATCGTCGTACAGCTGGTAAATCGTGTTGAACGGCTGGAACTGTATCCCCGTATGCGCGTACAACTCCTCAAACGGAATGATCTTATGTACTTCTTCGATCGGCCCTTTCGTGCGGTCGTCACGATAGGCGTGACAGGGCAGGATCTCCTTCCCGTCTTTGTCCAAAAGCACGTAGTCCACACCCCAGGTGTCGATCGCCACGCTCTCGATCTCTTTGAATTGCGAAAACGCCTCTTTCAAACCCGCTACGATCTCCCTGAACAGCCGCCCGACGTCCCACGTCAGCGTCCCGTTCACTTCGTCTACTCCGTTCGGAAAACGGTACACCTCTTTGGTGCACAGCTCCCCCTTCTCCTTCCAGCCGACAATGTGCCTGCCGCTGGATGCTCCGATATCGATTGCTACGTAATATTTCATGGCTTCCTCCGTCGCTATTATTATAGCGGATTTTAATTTATTAAACAAGAACACTATTTATGCAAAAAAGTGTCTTTTCTTGACATATTAAAAAAAATGTGATAAAATTCGGGTATGTGGAACGAAATGATCGAAAAACTGGCGCAGATCACGCCCGAAGAGAGGGAGATCCTGCGCGGACAAAAGGACATCGACCGCGCGCAATATGCGGCGGGAAAGGAATTCATCATACGGGCGCAAAAGCTCTTGAACAAATCGCAGATGGCGATCCGCCCGCACACGCGGTTTATCGATTTTCCCGAACACGGGCACGATTACATGGAATTCATGTACGTGATCCGCGGAAACATCGTGCATATGATCGAAGGCGAAAAAGTCGTTCTGGAAAGAGGCGACATCCTCTTTCTCAACCGCCATATCCGTCACAGCGTCCTGCGCGCGGGCATGGAAGATCTGGGAGTGAATTTTATCGCCTCCAATACATTCTTACAGGTGATCATGCACAATGTGGAAAACAATCCCGTCATTCGGGATTTTCTCGCGCGCAACTTCGCCCCCGACGGAGAGGGCGAATACCTGCATTTCAAAACGCAGGAACATTATCCCGTGCGCAACCTCCTGGATAATCTCATCTATGCGGTCGCCTATCCTTCTGAGGGGGATTCCGCCATCCTTTCCCAACTCGTTTCCCTGCTCTTTACTTATCTGGCACACTACAAGGATACGCCCGCAGGAGGCAAACTCACCGTTTCCCCCGACGCCGAACTGCGCCGCCGCGTGCGCGCCTATCTGGAACACAATTACCCCGACGCGACGCTGGGCGAGATCGCCGCACAGCTCGGTTACAGTGCCGAATATGTGTCCAGACGCATCCACGAAGTGTTCGGCAAACCTTTCCGCGAATTGCTCGCCGAAGAACGCCTCAAAACGGCGGAACGCATGCTGCGCACCACCGATATGAGCATTTCCCAGATCATTCAGACGGTCGGCTACGAAAATCAAAGCCATTTCCACCGCATGTTCCTGAAAATCTACGGCGCTACGCCGCGAAAATACAGGATCCAAAAACAATGAAATCGCCCGCCCGTTCAAAAAAACACGATCCGTCCCCTTTGCCGTTTTAACTTTTTTCGTTTTTAATTTTCCACGATTTTTTACCGCCGCGGTCAGAGCCCGCGGCGGTTATTTTTCAGAGCGGCCGTAAAACCGTCATTCCGCCCATTCGAAATTCTCTTTGCCCGCACCCTGTTCGAAATGATACTTCAAAATACCGTAATCCAGACCGCGGCAAAAGCCGCCCGTCTGACGCAGACGCACACGGTTCTCCCCGATCAGCTCCAGTTTAAACTTCTGCTGGTTGATCGCGGTGGGCGCAAGGAGCGCCGCCTCCACCCCCTTTTGAAACCATGCAGGCGCATTCTCGCCGCGGCTCACCCGCGCCGCGCTCTTGCTGTTGTGCGGGATCCCCTGCGTTTCGCCGTACCCGAGCGCGATCACGCAGACGAGCTTCTCGCTCTCGCTCAGCCCGAGCATCGCCTTCGTCCTGCCCTTCGCAAAGGATACCGCCACCCAGCAGGTATTCAATCCGAGCATCTGCGCGTACAGGACAAGACGCTCACCGTAATACCCCGCCCTCTGCGCAAGATCGGCCGCCTTTTCGCCGATCAGTGCAAAATAATTCTTTACGCACGAAAATTTTCCGTAATGCGCCAAAAATGAGGAAAACGCCCTGTCCTCCCCCCAAACCGCACGGATCTTTAAATTTCCTTCACGGTTGCATTCTTCCGCGGCATCTTCCAGCTTCTGCCGCAAAGACGCCTCGATCGGCCTGTCCAGATAGGCGCGCACACTGTGCCGCGCCCGCATTGCATCCCGTATGTCCATTCCATGCCTCCCCCGCCTTCCTCTTCGGCCATGCCAAACTCCGCTTTCTGCGGCCTTTGCATCTGCCCCGTATATTGCCATTATACCATATTTTTGCTGTTTGTAAATGCTTTTCAAAAAATTCCGCACCCGTTTGTAAAAAATCAAAACCCCTCCCCCTTTTTAACGCCGCGAAACGACACAAAACGGCTTTTTTCCGTATATTTTTTTCCCGCCGATCCCGACCGCAACGTTCTTTGCCCGCCCGTATTCCGCAACGTTTGCAAAAAACGGCGAAAAGCACACAACCGCGGCGCCCTCTCCAAGAAATGTCTTCTTTCTTTCGAGGCAGGCGCGCCCATGCTGCCGCTATAAAAAAAACGGTTCTTTTCCTTTCGCGGCAGGTACGTGCGTTTTTCCCGCGTCACCCTTTTTGAAAACGC
>CALVMA010000127.1 GCA_944341655.1 uncultured Clostridia bacterium
TTCATTCATGCAACTCGTCCCGGGGTATACGGCAAACCCTTTGATTTGGGAGGAATATCGGTCGATCGCGAAGGAAAAAGATCCGAATGTCAAGGAAGGCAGTTTAGAGCGGTTTGCGTTTTATGAACGGGCAAAACAGGCTTTTGCCGTCATTGCGACGGGTGAAGAAGCCATTTATGCAAATATAATTCTGAAAAAAGGAGTTGTGAAATGAAGCCGAAGATCGGGATAAGGCCCGTCATTGACGGGAGATGGATGGGTGTACGTGAAAGTTTGGAAGAGCAGACGATGAACATGGCAAAAAACGCCAAGAAGATCATTGAGCAGAATGTCTTTTACCAGGACGGAACGCCTGCGCAGGTAGTGATTTCGGATTGCACGATCGGCGGCGGCGCGGAATCCGCGAAATGTGCGGAAAAGTTTTCGAAAGAAAACGTGACGGCCACGCTGACGGTAACGCCTTGCTGGTGTTACGGGACGGAAACGATGGATCTCGATCCGCTTACGACGAAGGCTGTTTGGGGATTTAACGGAACGGAGCGTCCGGGGGCGGTATATCTTGCGGCGGCGATGGCTGCGCATGCGCAGCGGAATTTGCCCGCTTTTGCCATCTACGGCAAAGACGTACAGGACGCAGACGCAACGGGGATTACACCGGATGTGGAGGAAAAGATCATCCGTTTTGCGCGCTGCGCTTTGGCGGTCGGGCAGCTTCGGAATAAAGCATATGTGAACATCGGTTCGGTCGCGATGGGCATCGGCGGAAGCTATTGCGACGTGAATGCCATGCAAAAGTATTTCGGCCTGCGTGCCGAATGGGTGGATATGTCGGAGATCCTGCGCCGCATCGAACTGAATATCTACGACAAAGACGAATATGAAAAGCTTTTGCGCTGGATCAAAGAAAAATGCAAAGAGGGAAAAGACTGGAACGGATCCGCGTGGGGCCAGAAAGATTTTACGGCAAAAGAGCGCAAGGAGCAACGGGAATTTGTTGCGAAGATGACGCTTATTATCCGTGACATCATGCTGGGTAATCCGAAACTGGACGAAATCGGCTGGCATGAAGAGGCGTTGGGCAGAAATGCGATCCTCGGTGGATTCCAGGGCCAACGGATGTGGACGGATTTTAAGCCGAACGGTGACTTTGCGGAGGCGATCCTCAACAGCACGTTTGACTGGAACGGGAAAAAATCGCCGTTGATCCTTGCGACGGAAAACGACGGATGCAACGGTTTGGCGATGCTTTTGTCCAATCTTTTGACGGGGCGGGCGAGCTGTTTTGCGGATGTGCGCACGTATTGGAGCCCCGAAGCGACGGAACGCGTCACGGGTTGGAAAGCGGAAGGGCTTGCGTCAAAAGGCTTTATCCATTTGCTGAACAGCGGTGCGGCGGCTCTGGACGGCACGGGGGCATGCAAGGACGAGCAAGGCAATCCCGTTATGAAGCGCTGGTGGGAAGTTACGGACAAAGATATCGACGCGATGCTTGCGGCGACCGAATGGTCGTCGGCGAACCGCGGTTATTTCAGAGGCGGCGGTTATTCGTCATCTTATTCAACGAAAGGCGAGATGCCCGTGACATTGGTACGTGTGAACCTGATAGACGGCATCGGTTATGTTTTGCAGCTGGCGGAAGGCTGGACGGTGGAACTGCCTGAGAAAGTAAATAAGATCCTGCTGGATCGTACGGATCGGACGTGGCCTTCGACCTGGTTTGTGCCGCGCCTGAACGATACGAATGCTTTTTCATCCGTTTTCAACGTAATGGCGAACTGGGGCGCAAATCACGGTGCGTTTGTTTATGGGCATGTCGGAAAAGATCTGATCACTTTGGCAAGCATGCTGCGTATGCCGGTGGCTTTGCACAATGTGGAGGACAAAGATATTTATCGTCCTCATTGTTGGAGCGCGTTCGGAACGAAGGATCTGGAGGGCGCCGATTACAGGGCTTGCGCGCATTATAAGGAACTTTATAAGTAAAAGAAATTTGCGTCCGCATCGGAAAACCGATGCGGACAGTTTTTTTAAAGTCCGAGCACCGCCGCCCTTAAAAATTCGGACGGCGGTGCTCACGGATAAAAAAATATACTCCGCTCATTGAAATTGCGGCGGGTTTACGGAAAAATTTTAAGCGGAAGGATTTTTAAATTGCGTCAATATTAAAAAAGCGCGGGCGCAAAATGTTTTGCGCCCGTGCTTCAGGTTATTTATTTGTTTTGATTTCGTGCAGATTGACTTTCGAATAGTCGCCGCAGATGCTGAATACGTAATTGTTCATTTCGAACTGGATCACGTTCATGTCTGTCTTTTCGCCGTGGGCGTATAGCGCTCCTCGGAAAAATTCTACTTTGCGCCACATGTTTGCGAGTGTTTCGCCATAAAATTTAATGTAACTTTCACGCGCTGTCCAGTGTGTGTAAAAATCGCCTACACTGAATATTTCACCTTTTTCGCGGTCGGTAAATTTGTTGAGTACGGCAGGGCGGGGCTTACCGGTAAGGCATTCGCAATCAAAGCCGACGCGTTTTTTTCCGACGGCAAGAGCGGTGATCTCTTTGCTGTGCGTCAAATTAAAATGAATTTTTCTTCCGTCGATGTAAGGTTTGCCGTTAATTGATTTACAAATGACCGCATTTGGTATATTATAGTATTGGGCAAGGATCATTTTAATAAAATCATCAGAGGCGACCTTGTCGTATGTATAATAAACATCTATCATGCTTTTATTATACCATAGAATTTCCATATTGCAAGTTTTTTTTAAAAATAACGCAAAGTAATATCAGGAGATAACGATGAACAGATCAGAGATTGCCAAAAAGAATTTTGAGTCGGGCATGAATTGCGCGCAAGCGGTGGTTTCAGCGTTTTCGGATTTGATCGGAATGGATGCGGAAACCATATTGAAGGTCAGCGCTCCGTTTGGGGGTGGGATCGGGAGAATGCGCGAAGTATGCGGAACGGTTTCGGGTATGATGATGGTGGCGGGATTGATATTTTACAACGCGTCGTCGCCTACCAATTCCGAAAAATCTGCATTATATGCACGAGAGCAAGAGCTCGCAAAGCGGTTTCGCGCAGAGTTCGGTTCGATCATATGCCGCGATCTGCTTTCGGGGGTAAAGACGGACTCGTCTCCGACGGCGGAAGAGAGAACGCCGCAATATTATAAAAAGCGTCCTTGTTCGGAGATATGTGCGCATGCGGCTCAAATTCTTGAAGATTATTTGAAAGAACAAGGCATTCTGATGCCTGAAACAGAGGTACGGCAATGATCTGTACGGTTACATTAAATCCTGCGTTTGATTATGTTGTTTTTGCCGATAAATTTTTGCTTGGCGAGATCAACCGTTCGTATCGTGAAGAACTGCATGCGGGCGGGAAAGGGATCAACGTTTCCGCCGTATTGAAAGGCCTCGGAGTGGAGACCTGTGCGAGCGGGTTTGTGGGCGGCTGTACGGGAGAAATGTTTTGCAAGGTCTTAACGGAAACGGGGATCGGGCATGATTTTATTCAGGTGCAGGGGATGACGCGCATAAACGTTAAGGTACGTTCGGATCAGGAAACGGATCTGAACGGAACGGGAATTATGCCGACGCTTGCCGACTTGAGCAAGCTGGCGCATAAGTTAAGAGGCCTTCCGCAAAATTCTTGGGTGGTGATGGCGGGGAGCGTTCCGCGGTCGCTTCCTGCGGACGCATATGCGCTTTTGATCTCGCAGACAGGCCGCGACGATCTTTGTTATATTGCCGACACTTCGGGGGAACCTTTGCGCGCGGTTTTAAAGGAAAAACCGTGGCTGGTGAAACCCAACCGCGAAGAATTGAGCGATTTATACGGGATTCGGATTTTTGATAAGGTTGAGGCTTATCGGTACGCCGAAAGGCTCTTGGAGGACGGTGCACAAAACGCGGTGGTGAGCCTCGGCGGTGAAGGAGCCGTTTTTGTTTCTGCATCCGGTCAAAAACTTTCTGTCCCTGCATTTTCGGGAAAAGTTGTCGATACCGTGGGGGCAGGAGACGCTTTGCTTGCGGCATTTCTTGCCGCGAAAAGCGAGGGCAAGAGCGATTCGGATGCGCTGAAGTTTGGCGTTGCGGCCGGGTGTGCTACGGCGTTTTGTACGGGGCTTGCTTCCAAAGAAGAGATCTGCGCCTTGCTGTCTCGCTGATGGCGGACGTTCATGGGATTTTCTTTATTTTAAAAATGTTGATCCTACGATAAAATTCATGAAAATGCCGAAAAGCATGCTAACATGGCGGTTTGCATGCTTTTTTTGTTAATATTTTTCAAATAAGTTATCGTTTCGCTAAAAAAGAGCAATAAATGATAAAAAATAAGTGTTTAGGTTATCGTTTCGCTCAAAAAAAGATAAAAAAATTCAAAAAAATGACAAAAATTTTTCAAAACATCGTTGACATGTATCGGTATGTATGTTAGAATTTATGCAATAAATTCGGGAGAAAAGAGTCGTGATAGAATACAAATTGGACGGAAAGAAGCGCGGGCATGCGGTGAGTAAGCATCTGTACGGATTATTTTTTGAAGACATCAATCAAGCGGCTGACGGCGGTCTGAACGCAGAAATGGTAATAAACAATTCATTTGAATTCGAATATCTTTCCTACGATGCGCATGACTGTACGAAGCCGGTTTTTCTTCGTCAGAAGAAGGACAAATATTGGGACATTTCGGGGGCAGGGCCGCATTGCATAACGACGGACGGGGGGATCGCTCCGACAAATCCGTCCTATCTTCTTTTGTGTGTCGGCGGATTTTATCGCATGGAAAATCCCGGTTATGCCGTAGGCGAGTGGAACTACTACGGCATGGCGCTGGAAGAAGGCGAAACGTACAATTTCAGCATGTGGGTAAAGAAGCTCGGCTTTTCGGGCACGGCGGAAGTATTCGTGCGCGGGGCGCGGAATATTTTGACGACGCAATCGGAAATTTCTTTGTCCGGCGACGACGGTGAATGGGTCAAGGTTTGCTGCAATATACGGGCGGAAAAAACGGAAATGGGTCGGTTGGTGATCCTGTTCCGCGGCCGCGGGCATATCGGGGTAGATTATGTGTCGCTTCTGCCGTCAAAAGTCTGGGGCGATCCGAAAAAATACAAAAACGGAAAACTTTCTCCGCGTATTGTTAATGTTTTAAAGGAGTGTCATCCTTCTTTTTTGCGGTTTCCGGGCGGCTGTGTCGTCGAAGGGGATGAGGTTTTTGAAAATCAGTACCGCTGGCGCGGCACGGTGGGGCCGTTGGAGCGCAGAAAACAGATCGCGAACACATGGGGGTACATGCAGTCCTACGGCGTCGGATTTTACGAGTATTTTTGCCTGTGCGAGGATTTGCACATGGCGCCGGTTCCCGTCGTTCATTGCGGGTTATTGTGTCAGATCCGTGTGGGAGAGCAGCGGGGCGAGGGCTACAGAAGGATCATGCCGGGAACGAGGGAATTTCGTGAAGAAGTGATCGACAATGTAGCGGATCTTTTGTTTTTTGCGAAGGGAGATGTAAACAGCCCGCACAAAGAAGAGGCATATTGGGCGAACGTGCGTTCGGAGATGGGACATCCTGCGCCTTTTGAGCTGGAATATGTCGGCATCGGGAACGAAAACTGGGGACGGGAATATTTTGAAAATTTTTCGGCATGCTTGCTCGGGTTGCGCCAATACGAATATGCCGGTGAACAGATTGACCTGTTGAAAAAATTTGCGGTTACTGTGATCACGACGGCGGGTGTCGATATCCGTCCGCAGGATTCCAATGACAACTGGAAAGAGATCAATAAAAAGTATCGCGACATGATCGTGGACGAACATGTGTACAATTCTTTCCAATGGTTCATCGACAATACAAAGCGGTATGACTGCTATGATCGCGGCGGAGCAAAAGTATTTATGGGCGAGTATGCGATGCATACGATGAGCGACGGCAGAGGGCGGCTGAACGGAGAGAACAACTTACGTGCGGCACTTGCGGAAGCCGCGTTTCTGACAGGGTGCGAACGGAACAGCGATATAGTAAAATTGACCTGTTATGCGCCGCTGTTTGCTTCCACGGCGAACTACAAATGGACGCCCGATCTGATCTGGTTCAATCCGCGGGATATTATGGTCACGCCGAACTACTATGTTCAGCAAATGTTCGCCTCCAATACGGGATCTTATGTATTGAACGGAGTGGAAAAGACCGATGACACGAATGCGGGGGGCATATTGATCGGAGCGCATGCTACGGAAGTAGCTGTGCGTGAGGTGCGCGTACGCGATATCGCGAGCGGCAAAATCTTATATTGCCATAATTTTAAAGACGGCATAGGCGAATGGAAGGCCTTTCCCCGCGCCGCGGGGGGTGAAGTGCACGGAGGCGAATTGTTTATCCGCGAGGCGGATGCATTCAACGGGTTTTACATTGACGGAAATTATTCCGATTGCGAAGTCGAAGTGGATATGCGCAGGATCGGCGGAGCGCAGAGCTTTATCGTTGGCGTCGGCGTAAAAGATGTCGAAGATCGGGGAACAATGGATTGCAACGGTTTTTCCGTGAGCTGTCAGTACGGAAAAAATCATAAGGGATTTGACGTCTCTTTTGATAAACGGGTAGACTTTATCCGTACGGTTTGCGAGTTGATGGGCAAGGATAAATTTGTCGGCTATGCTCCTCGGGAAAACACGTTGAAAATTATTTATACAAAGAAAAAAATGCGCGCGTATTTCTATAAAGACGGAGAAGAAACGTTTTTGTTTGAAAAAAATGTTTGGCGCGTCAATGAACGGGTGTTTCAGTCGGCAACAACGGACGGGCAAAAAATTTATTTGAAAGCGGTGAATGTGAGTGGAGAAGAACAAGAGATTTGCGCGGAGATAAAGAATTTTGCAACGGCGCGGCATGTGCGCGTGGTCACGCTTGCGGACGACGACGAAAACGTCATCAACGAGATCGGGACAAACAGCGGCGCGAAACACAATATAGTGCCGAAAGAGAGCGAATTTATGTTTGAAGGCGGGGCATTCCGCTATACTTTACGCAAAAACAGCGTGACGGTTTTTGTGATCGGGTAAGAATAAGCATTCAGTCGAGGAGGAAAACAGGATGAGCGGTAAAAGCCTATTCAAAAGGCCCGCGGCAATTTTCATGGCAACGGCTGTTTTGGCGTCGGTGCTTTTTGGGGTCGGATGCCAAAACGGGCAGTATGCGATCGTCGGACAGCAGGCAAAAACAGAGGAAAGACTGTATGCGGCAAATTCTGCGGCGGACGAGGTTGTGAGCGCCGTCGCCGAATATGATTTTTCTTCGGCGAGCTTTGATGAAAGCCCGTGGGCGGAAATCGAAAAGGGGAATGCGACGGTCACGCGCGAAACGGGAACAGGTCTTATCTTGACGGAAGGGATCATGAACGACGGAAACATCGCCGCATATACGATCGGAAATCCGCTGAAGGAGAAAGCGTCGGCAGGGTTTTCCGTGATCATGGCGCTTTCGGTAACGGGAGCATGGATCAATCAGTACGAATCGATATTTGGTTTTACGCCGACGCAGGATCCCTCTTTATGCAATGCGCAGTTTTTCTGTGTTGCGGGCGGCGGTTTGGGAATGCACCTGAATCGCAACGGTGAGACGGGGCAAAGCAATACTTTCTACGATATTTTGGCTGCGAGCGTATTGGATATGAGTGAAATGACGCAGTATATTCTCACAGTGGACGCGTCGGCCATTCGTATTTATGCAAACGGGACATTGCGCGCGGGCTATCCTTATTCTGCGGGGGTTGCGGGGGCATACAATTACGACACGCTCGGGTTTGTGAATAAAACGAATTACTTTCACATCGGGTGCGCGGATAATTATTGGGGCCAGCCTTCAATGACGGTGCAAAACGTATCTTTCTACTCGAAAGCTCTTTCGGAAGAGGAGATCGTGGCGATCAATTCGCAATATGCCGATTTCTCAGTTTTGGAAGAGGTTTGGGCGAAAGCCGAGGCTTTGGATTTCAGCAATTACGATACCTCCGCGGCGGAATGGCAAAGCGTTTATGATGCCTATTTGGAGGCGTTGCAGGAATCCCGTGTGCTTAATTTCTTTACGGCGACGCAGGAGCAGGTGAATGCGGCGGCGACGGCTCTTTCGGCGGCAATGGAAAATTTTGCGGGATTTTATCTTGCTCCCGATCTTTCGCGCGGTTTGTTTGCGGCGTATCCGCTTTGCGGAAGCGGCAAAAATATATTGAATGTGTCTGCGGATGAAGTTCAATTCATGAACGGCAATTCGATTGCGGAAATCGGGCCGTCTCTTGCGGCCGTGAAACAGAAAAGGACGGGAGTCAAGCTGTTTGACGAAAAATCCATGCACCCGCGCGACCGTTGGGATACGAGCAAGAGTTCTACTACGGGGCTGAAAATACCTGCCGATGCCTTTAATGAAAGTATGATGTCGACGGGAATGACGATCACCGTCAGCATTTATGCCGAATCGCTGTATAATCCTTGGGCGAGGATATTCCAGCTCGGTTCGCGCGCTGACGGCGACGGCTACGCTGACGGTACGGGCGTGTTTTGGGCGTACGAGCAAGGTACCGCGCGTATCAATTATAAGAATAACGACGTATCTGTTTTTGATACATATGTCGATCCGTTTTGTACGATCATTGCGGGAGAATGGATAACGGCAACGATCGTATTCAATCCTTACGGTGAAACTGTTACATTTTATTTGTCGTCAGCGACGATGGACAGAATGGGGTACGAAGACGGATGCGGCAGTGTTTCCGTTTCTTTCGGAAGTACGGAATTTGCGGCGGTGCTCGGCGGAGTGATCGGCGGTTCGGATAATTGGATAGACCGTTCTTATTGGGGTTCGGACGGAAATCAAGTCGCCTATGCCTCCGGGTTGAGCGTTTATTCGAGAGCGCTGTCGTACGATGAAGTGATCTTGTTGCATGCAACGGACGATCTTTCCGTGTTGGTCTCTTGACGGGAGGGAGAAAATTCCTACAAAGATTGTTTGCGTTGGGGTTGCTCCTGTCTTGTGTTTTTGTCTTTGCGCTTACGGGATGCGGAACGAAGGAGGACTCGCCGGATACGGCGTCGTACACCGTGACGGTGATCGGCGGCACAGGCGGCGGCGAGTATGAAGAAGGGGCGGACTGTACGGTGACGGCGACGCTTCTTGAAGGGGAGGTTTTTGTCGAGTGGACGGTAAACGGGGAAAGAGTATCGACGCAAAATCCCTATACCTTTCAAGTCAGAGAAAACGTGACCGTCACGGCGGTGACGCAAAAGCAAGAGGCCGAGGAAGGGGATGCCGTATCGCTGAAGAAGAGCACGGGAGGAAATCCCATCGGCGGTTTCGGCATAGGCGATAACAGTTATGACGCAAGCAAGGATACGACGTCCGACGATCTTTGGCAAAAAGGCGAAAAAGATTTTTATACGTACGGCGGCGATCCTTCCGTGTTTGTGACGGATGTGAACGGAGTAGAAACTGCTTATATGTATGTGGGACATGACGTATCGCAGACGGGAAGTTACAATATGCCCGAGTGGATATGCTACTCTTCCACGGATCTTTTGAGCTGGAAGACGGAGAGCATTATCATGGACATAAGGGATGTTCCTTGGACGAATACGGCGTACGATTCTGCCTGGGCGGCGCAGGTCATCGAATACAAAGGATATTATTGGTTTCTTTTCTGCTGCTGGTCGAATACCGGTTATGCGGCGACGGCGGGGGAAAACGGTGATCAGTGTATCGGACTTGCGGTGTCGGACAGCCCCACGGGGCCCTTTAAATGTTATAACGAGCCTCTGATATACAGTTCTTGGACGGATAACAGAGACGATGAGACGACGGGGATGCCGCGTTGGAACGACATTGATCCGACGGCCTATATTATCGATGACAACGGTGACGGAGCCGAAGAGTTCTATGTGGCGTGGGGAAACAGCAATCTCTTTATGGCGCAAGTCGAAATGACGGAAAGCGACGGAAAGACAAACGGTACGGGCTGCGACGTGATTTTGGAAGTCGTCGACAGGAGCGCAACGTCAGACACGAAAAACCCTGTTACCATCGACAGAAAAACGCAGACGCCCTGTTATGGAGGCGATACCAATTACAAGGATTCGGCGATCGAATCCGATTGGGACATCATCAAACTGGATTGCTGGCGGTCGAACCCGACGGGCAATACTTTTACGGAAGCGCCTTATATATATGCGCGGGAGGTAAACGGCAGGACGCAATATTATATGATCTATGCGGCGGGGTGGCGTGAGGCGCTTGCGTACAGTGTGAGCGACAATCTTTGGAATGTGCATTGGACATACGGGAATCGGCTGATGGATCCGACGGCTACGTCCAATACAAATCATCCGGCGGTTTTCGATTTCGGAGACAGCACGTATATGATTTATCATAACGGTTCATTGCCGTACGGAAGCGGTTATCGTCGGGTCGCGTGTATTGCCGAATTGGAATTTGATTTTGAAGGATGGATCTCGTACGTAGCGGAGACATCGGCGGGGCTGACGGGCGTAATCAGTAAAATTACGGATTCCTTCGGTGTACCTGTTTCACATCGGAATTATACCAACCCGCAGGCGGATCCGGATTCTTCCGCGCTGTATCCTTTGCAGGTCGATCTTTTGCTGTGGGATGCCGCAGACCTGGATGATCCCGACGATATGCTTTGGGAGATCGAGGAGGCAAAATACGTACCCGATTCGGAAGACGCGAGTTTCTATGTTTCCATTCAATCGTACAACAAAGCGGGGCTGTATATTTCTTACGATGTCCAAACGGGCAAAGTATGCCTGACGCAAGACGCGCTCGATCCTGCGACCGCGGAAGCTGTTGCCGTGAAAGAGAGCATGACGTTCATGACGGTGGCAGGAAAAGACGGGAAAGGGGTGATGTTCCGCTGTGTGAGCGATGCAAACTTCTATTTGGCAAGCATTGACGGGGCTTTGGCGGTTACCGATCAGGCAACGCCTGAGCAGAGAACGTTTTACGTGCAAACGGAAACGCGCAACCGCAGCGGCGAATTTGCGGAAAATAACGGCGTTGCCGTAGTGGATTGAAAAACAGCCTCCGCCGCAACTATATTTGCCTTACGGAAAATTATAGCCTTAAGGCGTAATATTCTACTAACGCAAAGTGATAGTTCTCTCTTTGAGAGAAGTTAAGGCAAATATAATATAACTTAATTCTAAATCTTTTGTGGATAAGAAAAGCACACTACGCTTCGCAACTGCGAAGTATAGTGTGCT